>CANFNL010000056.1 GCA_947448205.1 Bacteriovoracaceae bacterium | reverse complement strand
TTCCAGCGTTAGTGTAACCAACTAAAGCTGCTGTGACTGCTTGGTTTTCACGGCGTTTTTTACGAACGACTCTTTGTTTTTCTAAGGCGACTAATTCTTCCTTAAAAAATTCAATTTTTTCACGAATTATACGACGGTCAAGTTCAATTTGCTTTTCTCCTTCACCTCCAAGAACCCCAACTCCACCGCGTTGACGATTTAAGTGAGTCCAAAATCCGGCCAGGCGAGGTAACATATATTGAAGCCTTGCGATTTCAATTTGAATTTTTGCTTCTTTGGTGCGAGCATGCTTAGCAAAAATTTCTAAAATAACATGAACTCTATCGACAACGGATAGCCCTGTTAATCTTCTGATATTGGCAATTTGTCTAGCAGTGAGTTCAAAATCAAAAACTAAAAGTTTTGAACCTTCAGCTTCTGCAGCTTCAGCAATTTCTTTTAATTTCCCAGAGCCTAAAATGGTGGCCGGATCAATTTCTTTTTTATTTTGAATGTGTGCGGAACCTGTTTTAAGTCCCAGAGTACGCAGGAGTTCACGTAATTCCTTCATCGATCTTTCCGACTCGGCTTGAGTGGTATGATCAGGGAAATTAGGGGAGACCAAAGAAACCAAAGTCGCTTGATAACTTTGATCAATATTAAACTCGTTATCCATCATAAATTTGACACCAATATATTATCAAGAAGTCTAGTTGAACCGAGTTTGTAAACTCCGATAATAACCAGTTCTTTTGTTTGATTTTGTGGAAATGCTAAATTCTTTGAATCCAGCACTTCAAGATAATCCCATTTGTTATTTCTTAGCTCATCACTGATGAGACTGGTATAATCTTTTTTATTTTTAATGAGCATTTCAATTTGTTTTAATGTTCGTGATAAGTGAAGAGCAATGGATCTTTCTGACTCGGACAAGTATTGATTGCGACTAGAAAGTGCCAAGCCGTCTGAGTTTCTGATAATCGGTAAAATATGAATGTTAATATTTATCGAAAGATCCTCAACCATTTTTTTAATGACAATACATTGTTGATAATCTTTTTGCCCAAAATAGGCATTTGAGGGATTTACAATCTTAAAGAGCCGATAAACAACAGTTGTAACGCCATCAAAGTGAGTTGGTCTTTTGGCACCTTCAAGAGATTGGGTAACTCCACCGACAGAAATGATGGTGTTAAAGCCAATCGGATAGATTTCATCTATATTTTTAGGGGCAAATACTACGATTTCTTTTTCTGGATATTGAGCACTGGCATGAAGGGCAATATTAGAAATTTTATTCAAGTCTTCATCTAGTGTTCGTGGATATTTATCAAAATCTTCAGTGGGGCCAAACTGTTTGGGGTTTACAAAAATAGTGACAACACTAACTGTATTTTCTTCGATTGATTTTTGAAGTAGTGAGAGATGACCTTCATGCAAATTGCCCATGGTAGCAACAATACCAACTGAGTTGTGAGTAAGGTTTGTTCTGTATAGATTGTAATCTTTTTGGGTTGTGTAAATTCTTATCATAGTATTTTAGAGACCAATTTTTTGAAAAATATATTCCCCTAACTCGCTTTTTTTAAGCTCTGTTTCGGAAGTTATCATGTTGTTTTGCATGAATCGATAGGTTGCATTTTCGGTATTAAAACCTGAAACTTCATTATTTCCTACTAAGCCATTATCAACCTTAGTTCCAACTAATAAGTCTACAGGTTTTGAGTTAAACTTTTTAGTCAGTACTTCGTCGCTCAAATTTGTTTCAGCTGCAAAACCTACAATTTTAAGTCCATGAGGTTTAGAGTCTATGATACTTTTTAAAATATCTATTGCCTTATTCACTTTTATTGATTGATTAATATGCTCTTTTTTTACTTTTTCTAAAGTCACATCAAACTCTATATCAGAAATAGCTGCTGCAGATAAATAAACTTGAGCATTACTGGTCTCGCGCTTTATGGCTGCATACATATCACTGACAGTTACAACTCTTTGTAATTGAAAATTTGGATGTTTTACTAATAAATCTAATTGGGCTGTTGCATTTTTTCCAGCGATGACGACAACTTCATATCCTTGCTTAAGTGCAGAGACGGCTAAGTGAAATCCCGTTATTCCCGAAGAAGAATTTGTCAGGTATCGAACGGGATCCAGCGGGGCAATTGTAGCTCCCGTGGAGATGACAATCTTTTTAAGTTTGCTCGTCTTTGTAAAAGGAGCCCGCAGCGTTGGGATGAGCGTAATAATCTCTTCTACAGTAGGCAGCTTTCCTAAACCCATTTCAGCACAGGCTAAAATTCCAGAATTCGTTGCTGATATAAAAACATTTTGAAGTGTTTTTAACTTCAAAACACTTGCTAAATTTTCTTGAGTAAATGGATGACTGAGCATGTGAGTATTCATTGCTGGAAATAAGCATATTGGTTTATGGGATTCAAGTGCTAAAAAAACTGACGTTAAGAGGTCACTTGCTTCACCTCTTGCTAATCTTGAAAGTGTATTGGCAGAGAGTGGAGCGATGACTAAACAATCACACCAGCGTGCTAGATCAACATGCAAAACATTCTTATTTTTGAAGTCAGAATCGCTTAAATAAACTTCTTCTGTACCTAAATAGCTAAAGACTTCAGGAACGACAAATTTCAGTGCACCAGTGGTGAGAATAATTTTTACTTGATGGCCGTTATTAACTAAGCCTCTCGTTAAATCGAGAGCTTTATAGGCAGAGATAGATCCACTTACACAAAGGAGTATTTTCATGCTCGAAAATATTCCATAAAAGAGGTGAGTTTGGCAATTTTAAGGAAGGATTTTAGCAACGATAAACTTAGTTTTAGGGATATAACTGATAAGGAAAAGTGTTGAAAAAAAGACTAAAAAACTTGCTTGACCAATGATAATTGTCCAACCTATTTTTCCGCAGCCCCCCTTAATTTTTTTTCGGGTATAATTGGCTTTTAATGTTTGTTGACGAAATTCAGCTGCACTCGAGAGGTGAGCAATCCTATTTTGGACTTCTTCATCTCTAAATTCTTGCCTTTTGGCCTGGAGTTCAGCTTCTGTCATTAGTTCTCCAAAGTGTATATTCCATACTGCTCTTGTCGGATATTTTAAGGCAGGACTTTAGGAATTCCTAGTTTGGAGTTAACTTATTGAAATCGCTTTATGTAAGTACATCGTTGACAGAGGTCTTCTGCCAATTTTTTTTGAGCAAAACCTTCGCGCATGGTTTTAGCCCGCTTGTCTTGTAGGATTTCAGTAAGGGATTTTTTAGCACAATTTCCCAGATCCAATCTCGCCTCTTTATCTAAACAACAGGCTACGACCGTTGCATCTGCATGGATTCCAATATGAGCGCTTAGAGCGTGACAAAATCCTTTAGTGGACACTATAGGCATAAGCGGACTAGGCCATTCAAAACGTGAATCAAAGTGTAGGTAAACACGATTCCAGATTCTCTTGCTTTTAATTGAACCAACGTCGATATCTTCTTTGATATCCACATCAAAAAACTTAGCAATATTGGCGAGGATATCTTTGTTTGAATCATTTTGAGTAGTCGTTTCAAAAATGTTCCAAAGGCGATAATTGATATAGAGTTCTGGTTTTCGCTCGAAAGCCATTTTAGAAAAATTGAGAATATCGGTGAGATAGGGGAGTATACTTTTATCTTTAAAATTGTCCTTAAAGCTATGAATAGAAAAATTGATCTGATGAATTGCGCTGCTTGTTGAGAGTAGTTCGGCATATCTATTGAGTAATACTCCATTGGTCGTTAAATTAATTTTTACCCCATGAGCTTCACAAATCTTAATAACACTCTCAAATTCTGGATGGGCCAATGGCTCTCCCATTAAGTGTAAACAAACTTGTTCGGTCATGGGAGCAACTTGCGCCAGTGTGGTTTCAAACAAATTAAGTCCCATAATCTTTTTGTCTCGATCCACCACTGGGCAAAAAGAGCACTGAAGATTGCAAATATTACTGATCTCAATATAAACGCGTTTGAATTTTTCCATTTTAATGATATCTATCACAACTAATGTCACAAAACACGCAAGACTCAAATTTTTTCTACTTCCTCTGCAATCCGGGGAGTGAAAGCTTTTTAAAAGAAGAGATTCGCCTCATTTATCCCGAGCTTCGGTTTGCTTATTCCACCTCAGGCTTTTTGACTTTCAAGGAAACGAGACCTCTTGGTAAAACTCTAAGACCTGTTTTTTGCAGACACTTCGGCAAATTTTTAAAGCGAGGCACTTTAGAGGAAGTCCGTGCAGTTGCCCGGGAATTAAAAAAGCCAGTGCTTTTTTATTCAAAAGATGGGGAAATTTTTGAGGATCCCGAAATTGTTTTTGGAGAGTATGCTCTAGAAATAATCAAAGTTACAGTAAATGATAAGGATCAATATTACTTGGGAGAATTTAAGAGCACCCTTTTGACTGCTCCATGGCCGGGAGGATTTTCTCCAGCAAAATTATCAGATATGGCACCATCAAGGGCCTATTTAAAAGTTCTCGATGGAATGGATTATGTTGGGGCAAAATTGCTGGCCAGTGATCATGCCCTAGAAATTGGTTCTAGCCCAGGAGGTGCCACTTATGCACTTTTGGAAAAAGGATTGAGCGTTGAAGGAATTGACCCTGGTAAAATGGATGATATCTGTCTTAATCACCCCAAGTTTTTTCACCACAATCTTTCAATCCAAGACTTCAAAGTTTTTGATTTAAAAAATCACGTGCAATGGTTATTTGTTGATATGAATCTTCCTCCCGAGGGCACTCTTCGAGAAATAGAAAAAGTTGTTGAAAAAATTAAACCAACATTAAAAGGTGCTTTCATTACTCTAAAAATGACTAAGTTTGAACTAACTAGTCGTGTTCCTATGTATCTTACTTTTGTCAGCAATATGGGGCTAAAAGTTGTCCTTGCCACTCAACTACCTTCGCATAAACAAGAGTTTCTTATCTATGCAGAATAGGCACTAAGCTCCCCTTATAAGAAAAAAGTAAAAGCCGCTTTATAATAAATAAAAGTTGATAGATCTATGAATCATCTAACACTTTTTCGGAGTTTATTATGAAATGCGATTTTCTTTGTTTAAGTGTTGGTACTATTGGATTGGTTTCGCTTTTAACTCTACAATCTTGTCAACGATTAAGTGCCAGGAATCCTTCATCCAGTGGTGTTAATGCTGTTGATACTCAAAAAATAGAAAGTCAGTATGCTCTAAATATGGAGCTTGAGATACTTCGCAATGAAATTAAAAAAATAAATATCAATACTAATGGACAATCCGTTAGGGATACACTCAATACTGAAAATACACAATTGATTAATCTTCAAGCCAAAAGAGCTGAGTTAGAAGCAAAAAAATCTGAAATTGAACAAAAAATTCAATCAGAAGTCGAGGATTTAAAAATTGATAAACCACAATCACAATGGGGAGAATTTACTAATAAATGGAGGCAGCAAGAAGAAAAAATTTATATTACAGATCTCAAAAATTATTCGCTAAAAAATGGTTCAATTAATCGTGAATTCACTATGGATTTGAGTGGCACCAATGATTACAAATTGGGGATCGTAAATAAAATTTGGAATCAACAAAATAATAGTCTTAACAATGTTGAGGAAAATAAAAATAATCAGCGTTTTTTTGAAGCTTCAATTAAATGCAATGATGGTTTTAGAATGAAATCATATTTATTTTCAAAATCTATAGAAAAAAATAAAATAGCTAATTTCAGGATTTATGAGCAATCTGGAAATTCTGCCAATATTTATTTCAATTTTAGTGATAAAATTACAAATTGTGAGATGCTTTTTTCAGATCCTGAAAATTCAAATACACAGTATGGTATTCGCTTAAAAAGTAATATTGATCAGGCATTAAAAATTACTAAGTTAAATGATAGATTTCAAGAATGTATTTTGCCAAATGCGAGCGGATTAAAAGGAGTAGAGAAATTGTTCTTAACCCCTAATTATAATTCAATGACTTGTGCTCAAGAAGTTGATGATATAAAAACACTTGAAGTGCCGACAGATGGATTGAAAGCGAAAGCAGAATCCTTATTAGGTCGAGAGTTGAGTGATGATTTTGTAAATCAAATGAACCCATATGCTGAATTGGACTTTTCCAATGCACCAAAGTTAAATACGATTCTTATTTCGTACTTAGTCTTTAGACATGATTTTTATGGAACTCTTATTGCTCGTCTCGCAAAGTGGCATGCAGAGCATGGGGCACAGGTTCGCATTTTAATGTCAGATGTTATTGCAGCTAAAAAAGATAAAATTTTACTGCATGATTTAGTGGAAAATTCAAATAATATTAAGATTCAAGAATTTCGTTATGATTCTGATATGGGATCTCTTGGAGACCATTTAAGTGAGTTCCATCGAACTATGCATGTAAAACTTTTAGTTACTCTATCAGATAATCCAAGCGATAACGTTGTCTATATTGGCGGCCGAAATATTCATGATGGATTTGTTTTTATGAAAACTCCGGATCATTCCGCTTATCCAGAATTGATTCAATATGGAAGTCAAAAGGGTGCAGATGAAGGTTATGCTCCATGGAGAGACTTTGAGATGAGAATCAAGTCTAAAAAATTTGCCGAGGAAGTAGCCAGTCATTATATGACTTTATGGCAAAGAGATTCTCAAACTTTTTATGCCAGAAGTATTAATCAAAACATTGTCTCTAAAACGCCGCTAGATCCGAAATATTTTGAAAGAGATGAGAATTCAGCTCTAATCCGCCATTTTATGTCGATTCCTTATAAAGATGATAGTGCTCTCGAAAATTTTTATATTGATATTTTTGAAAGTGCAGAAAAATCAATTCGACTCTCAACACCTTATTTTAGACCAACAAAAAAAATAGGTGAAGCGATAAAAAGGGCAGTTGATAGAGGAGTAAAGGTTACACTGATTACTCGTATTGACTTAAGTGGAGATACCGCAGCGATTATTCTAGGAGAAGTTAATAAAGAAGGAATAAACAGTTTTTTAAATAAAATTAAAATTTATGAGTACTTAGAGCCAGGAGTAATCCTTCATTCAAAAATTATTTTAATAGATGATAAAATCTCAATTCTCGGTTCAGTTAATTTAAATAAGAGAAGTTTTATTCATGACCTGGAAAATGGTGTGATGATTTACAACCCAGCTTACAATCAAAAGATGAATAGCATTATGGACACTTACAGCAAAATTGCTCGTGAAGTAACTGAAAAGCAAAAAATTGCTTTTTGGAAAAAGATCGTTATTGGTATTTTTGATAAAGAGTTTTAAGTGATGAACAAAAAATTAATTTATTTTTTTATAGCTCTCAATTTTATCTGCTATGCTATTTTAGCATTGGCCAACGATATTGATATAAATGCAGGTTTAGCTGAAAAGAAAACTCCTCAAGATATTAATGATGATCATATAAAAGCTCGTCAAATTAATCCCAAGGATATGAACTCACATGCAGTTAGCGGTGGAAATATTTATTTTGAAGTTGATAAAGCAATCGTTGTACCAACAGAGCATATAAAAATTGAAGAAATTGCAATTGCCTTAAAAAAACTATCACCACAAATTAGCCGAATAGATATAGAAGGCTTCGCAAGCAGAGACGGTGATAGCAAAAAAAATCTAAATCTTGGAACTCAAAGAGCTGCGGCCGTGATGAAAGCATTAATTGGCGAAGGTGTTTCTGAGTCACTTCTCAATATCATTTCTTATGGTGATAAAAATAATTTTCAGTTTGAGAATGTTAATAAAAACCGCAGAGTACAAATTAGAATATATTTAAAAACAAAAGAAAATTAACTCTGATCTCTAACGATTAGATCTTCTATTAAATGCCCTTCATGCTGCAAGAGTTCGACCTTCATTTTCATTCCACTTGAGTACCCTGTTAGTTTTCCAGTGGAACCCACGACTCTATGGCAAGGTATAATTATGGCGATAGGATTTTTTCCATTAGCAGCTCCAACAGCTCTAAAAGCTTTAGGCTTTTTTAAATACATTGCTTGTTTGCCATAGCTCCAAATTTCACCAAATGGAATTTGTTTCAATGCTTCCCAGACCATAATTTGAAAAGGCGTACCTTTAACTTCTAGTGGCACCGAAAAATTTAATCTTTTGCCCGCAAAATATTCGTCTAATTGCTTGTGGGCCTTATTTAATATCTCATGCGTTTTACTTTCTTGGGCAATCGTAAAAAGCTCGAAGGTATTATTATCGAGAGCGATAAGAGCTTGTTGATTAGCAACTAAAAACAGTGGACCAATTGGAGAAGGAATTTTTTTAGAGAAGATCATTTATGCTTCATTCTAGTATTTTTAATTGGATAATGTCGATGAACAGCATTATAGGCATTCACGCGACCTATAACATTTACAGGATCGCTAGATTTAATTAATCGCTCTTTTATAAGCGCAGGAGTGAGGTTTGGCTCTTGGGAAATGAGGAGTGCAGCTATACCAGAAATATGGGGAGCGGCCATTGAAGTTCCACTAAGAGTTTCGAATCCATCTTGGAGGGCGGTTGAAAAAATATTGTTTCCAGGAGCAGAGATATGAACACTTTTTTGACCATAATTTGAATAATTGGCAATTTTGTCTGATTCATTGGATGCAGCCACTGAAATAACGTTGGGTAAATTTAAACTGGCCGGATAAAAAGGAGTCAGGTCATTGTTCATTCCGTTGTTGCCAGCGGATGTGACAAAAAGAATATTATCAGAATTCGCTTCTTGGATAGCATCAGATAAAGCCTGTGAGAAAGGATCTCCTCCCCAACTAGCATTGATAATTTTTGCTCCCATTTTTCTAGCATATTCTATAGCTAATATAGCATTTTTGGTTTCGCCATAACCTTGACTATCTAAAAATTTTAAAGGAAGAATAGAAACATTCCAGTTTATCCCAGCGATGCCGAATGAATTATTTGCCTCTGCACCGATAGTACCAGCACAATGAGTACCATGCCCATTATCATCATTGGCGTTAGAATTATTATCTACAAAATTCCAACCATGAATATCATCGATATATCCATTGCCATCATCATCAATGCCATTATCCGGAATTTCTTTAGAATTTGTATAGATGTTTTTTTTCAAATCAGGATGATGGTAGTCAATACCACTGTCAATAATTGCTACAATGGTTTTTTGATTACCAACAATGCCTTCTCGCCATAAATCTACAATATGGATATCGGCATTTTTTGAATATAGGTTTTGTAGGTTCCAATTTTCTCTGAAGTCCACGTCGTTAACAACACTTTTTCCATAAGTCGTATCAGTTGAGTGATAAATATAATTAGGCTCTATGTACTCAACGTCGCTATTGAGAGTTTTTAATTTAGAACGAACAGAAACAATAGAGGATTTTGATTTAGTTTTTAAAAGGTAAAATGAGCTTGAGCCAATTTGGTTGGCATTGGGTAAAAAGAATAGACGATTTTTCTTTATTTTAACAATGAATTCATCACTTTTAGCAATGACACTTATGGCGGCATTAGCTTGAAAATTTGCACAAAGCGAGTAAATGAGGATTAGCAAAATTTTGAAAAATTTCATAGTGGAAAAGAGTAAATCAATCGTGAATTTTCGTCTAGTGTAAAAGAATCCCTATAGCAAAAACTACATATACAATAGCGGCTCCAGCATGGATCCAGTTCATTGGGATTTTTTTTGTCATTTTATCCCCAAAAAAGACTGCTAAACCATCGGTTATCATCATGCCGATGGTGGTTCCAACGGTTACGAGAAACAGGTTGTTATATTTTGCTGCTAGGGTAACAGTAGAAATTTGGGTTTTGTCACCCATTTCCGCTAAGAAAAAGGTGACAACTGTTGTGTGGAAGGCGCCCCAACCCTTGCGTTCTTCAAGCTCTACATCTTTGTCTGGAATCATGATCCAAACGGCAAAAGCTAAAAAAAGAACAGCTAGAATCCATTTTAAAATTTGAGGAGGAAGGTTTTGTGAAACCCAAACACCTGCCGAAGCAGCAAGTAGGTGATTGGCAACGGTAGCAACAAAAATACCTGCAAATATCGGCCAAGGTTTTTTAAATCTACTGGCTAAAACAAAAGCTAAAAGCTGAGTTTTATCACCCATTTCGGTAAGGAATACAAGGAGAAATGAGTTGAATATGATTTTTAATTGAATAAGCATAATCTAAAATAATTTTTAAAATATAATTATATATCTATTTGGCGTCAATGAAATTTAACACTTCTTGCTTTTTACTCATGGTATCTTCATAACCAAGCTCAACAACTTGTTTAGTGTAAGAAGAATCAAACGCGAGATAACTCAATAGGTTTAATCCAGCTTGACCAGAAACACCAACAGTTCGCAAAAAATAGCGAATAACAATTGGTAATTCTTTGTTTAATTTTTCAGTCATAAGTCCAAGATCTCTCGAAGGCCTTAGTGACAATATGGGTATATGCTTCCAGCTAGACTTACTCCCCATTATTTTTACGATAGTATTCACTTTTTCCAATCGCTCAATATCGGCTTCAAGAGAATCTAGGAAAATTGAATCCATCATTACCCCACCGACTTGTGAGATGGGGGGAGTATTATTAGATTTGAAAGAGAGCTCTTTTATTTTTGCAATAGATCGATGATGTCGAATTCCAATTGTAATAATTTTTTCTGCTCCTAAGTTAATAGCTGGGGAAAGGGGAGTAATTTGCCTAATACAACCATCGCCATAGTAACTATTATCAATTTGAGCTGGTGGAAAAAAAAGTGGAATGGCTGAAGACCCCATTACATGATCAACATTTAATTGGGACTTTATTGAAAAACGATCGAATTTTGCCCAGTCTTCAACATGTTTATTGCTTTCATAGAATACGACGTTAGCACCTGAATAATAGTTTGTTGCAGCCAAGGAAATAGCGGTAATAAGTTTTGTTTTTACAAGAGAATGAATTTCATCAAAATTAATTTCGCGAATTATTAATTTTCTTAATGGATCTGTATTTAATAATCCATTAAACAGCGTTTTTGCATCCGGGGATTTTATGAGTGCTCCTTTAACCCAATTTGTTCCAAGTTTTCCAACACTGAATTGGCCAATATCAAAAATATCTTCTGGTCTAAGACGAGTCCATAAATCGACTAAGTACTGAGTTGAGCTGCCCCAGTCACGAGCATTACTTGCTAGAAAAATAGCGTTAATTGCTCCGGCCGAATTTCCAGTTATGATTTCGAAGAGTTTTTGATCTTTTTTTATAATTTCATAAAGGGCACGTAGGACACCTGCTTGATAACTCCCTCGGGCACCTCCACCATTTAAGACAATTGCTAAGTTTGAATCCATTGATAGTTACCCACAATGCTTGGCAACTGTTTGAAGTAAACAATCAAGATCAATTGGCTTTTCTAAATAGGCATGATTGTCTGAGATTCCGCTCTTATTGCCTAAAGCACTTACAACAACTATGGGGATATTAGAATAAATAATGTTTTTATTAATTTCTTCAATAAACTCCCAACCATTCATTAAAGGCATCATCAAATCGAGCAAAATGAGGCAAGGTGGAGGCATTTGTGATAGTATGAGAAGTCCTTCTTTACCATTGTCAGCAGTAAAAACATTATAACCTGAATCTACCAAAGCATCTTGAATTGAACTTTGAATTTCTTTATTGTCTTCGATCACTAAAATAGTTCCGGATTTAGTACTCTCGCTATTATTAATGTTCATCCATTTCTCGTTTTTGTGTGTTGGGAAAAACTAACTGAAAAGTTTTTATTGAGCTGCTTTCATCTGTGATTAGGCTTCCAAGGTTTTCCTCAACTAATTTTTTGGCAATTGTGATCGGTAAGTTCTCAAAATTTTCCGGAGAATTGTCGCTAAAGTTAATATACACATATTCATCTTTGTAAAATGCCTTTACTTTTATCCAACTATCTCGGAGGTTGTGAACTCGAGCATAAGAGTTATTGAGAATAGTAATTATAAGTTGAATGATCTGTGATTCTTTACAGAAAATTGTTAAGCCCTTTTCAATATCTAAATCAAGAGCGACGCTATGAATGCGATAATGCTCCTGACATAACAAGGTTGCGCTGCTAAAGAGTTCTTCCAGAGAAATGATAACATAGGGTTCTGAGATATCTTTTTGGGAAAAGGCATTTAATCCTTTAGTTGTTTTTTGAAGCTGGTTAATTGAAGCTTCTAAAATAATAATTCTTTTTTTTAGTTCATTTCGATCGAATTCATCTTTTGATATTTGATCATTTAAATAGGCAAGATTTGTTCCCAGAATTGAGAGTTGGCTTGCCATAATAAATGCTATTCCACTTACCATTTCCCCGATAGAAAAGACTTTGGATGAATGGATAAACTCCAAATCCTTTTTTTTATAATCAGTAATATCTCTAGCTGAAAAAAACGAGAGGTTCATTTTATTATCGGGAACGCCAATCCAATCAAATATCCTAAATTTACCACTTTTAGTTTTCAGTCTACTTATAAAGTGAAGTGGGATATTACCCTCATTTAATTTTTTTAAATTTATTTCTGTTTGAGGGATATCCTCTGGGTGAACAAAATCAATTATTTTTTTTGAAATAATTTCTTTTTGAAAGTATCCCAATAAATCGACAAAACGTGGGTTTATTTTTATAAAATAACCCTGCTTGTTTGTAATAATTATTATATCTTGAGAAATATTGAAAATTATTTCTATTTGTTTGAGATCATTTAAGGTTTTTTGGGTTTCAGTTATTTCATTAAAAGTATTTAACACTAAGTTGGGCTTTCCTGAATCCAAATCACTAAGCGCAATGGCATTAAGGCGAATCCAGGCTATTTCACCATTTTGATTAATAACTTTTATCTCTATATTGCTACGTTTTTTTCCATCTTTTAAAATCTCTAAGCCAAGCTGCTTGCTTTCAGGGAATGCATTTTGAATTCCCTTGTTTTTTTCAATGTTAAAAATTTTATTTGCTGATGAATTATAATAGACGATAGCTCCATTTTCATCCTGAAGAATTACGCCCTCACTCATTAAGTCAAAAAGCTTAAAGTTTGTTGAGTTATTAAGCCTTTCACAAGCTCCCTTTTCTTTGGGTATGGACACTCTCAAACCTCCCATCGTGAAAACTTGCTAAATTTCAACACAAAGTTTGTTACTAATAAATGATTTTGAAATTATAAATGAAATAGTTAAATTTTATCTTTATTTCATATTATTTTTCCGAGCTTGACTTCAAAGTCTTCTTAGGTGAAAAAGATTCTTAAAGATAAAAGCACCAAGCTTTATTTTTTAATAATCAAAAAATTAGGTCGGAAATAGATGGAAAATACTCATAATTTTAAAAAAATTGATTGGCCATCATCTATTCAAATGGAAGGAATATCCAAAAAAAAGTTATTAAATCTTTTCAACCAACTTCTCAGTATGCTTTCGTTGGAAAAGGCAGAGTACAATAAACTTTATTCTCAATTACACAGTCTCGAGAGTGATCGTGAGATGCGCGAGCAGTTTGTAGCAGCACTGACGCACGACCTGATCACACCATTAACTTCTGCAAAGTTAGGTGCTGAGGTCATTTTACGACATCCTGAAAACACAGAATATAATCAGCAAGTAGCTTTAAAAATTATCAAGAGCATTAATCGAATGGATCAAATGATAAAAGATCTATTAGATGTTAATCTCATCAATCAAGGAATTGGTATTGAGCTTAATATGAATTATTGTATCCTGAATGACATTGTTTCTTCTGCTCTAGGAGATATCGCTACCAATTATCCTTACCGTTTTTTGCTAGAAATTCCTAAAGAAAAAATTACCGGCTTTTGTAATGAAGAATCATTACGAAGATTATTAGAAAATCTTATTAATAATGCTATCAAGTATGGAGATAATAGCAAGATCATTACTGTTCGATTAAATCATTCTGAAGAGTTAGTGCAAATCATTGTTCATAATTGGGGAAATCCCATTCTTTTGGAAGACATGGATGATATTTATCGCCCCTTCGTAAGAAAAATCAATGGTACAAGCAAAGATAAAAAAGGTTGGGGAGTGGGGTTAGCTCTTGTTAAGGGAGTTGTTCAGGCGCATGGAGGGAATATAAAAGTAGAAAGCACCTCTTTGGAAGGAACTAGTTTTGTTGTAACCCTCCCCAGAGATTCCAGACCATTTCAAATATTACATTAGATTTCAAATGAGATAAGTTTAATGTTATGCTGCTAGCATGGCGCTTAAATCTACTATTCATAAAGTGCGATTATCTTTAGCCAATATGAATCTTCATCATTATGAGGATTTTGCTTTGACTATCGCCAAACATCCCTCAGAAAATGACTTGCGAATGATGATTCGCCTGTTAGCCTATTGCTTATCGGCTCAGGAAGATCTTCAATTTACTAAAGGACTTAGCAGCGATAGCGAACCTGATATTTGGAAAATAGGTTACGATGGCTCTATTGAGCATTGGATTGAGTTAGGTATTCCAGATGAAAGACGTATTCGACAAGCTTGCTCTAAGGCTCAAAGAGTTTCTCTTTATACCTATCATGGGCAACAAGCACAGCAGTGGTTTAAATCAATAGAAAATAAGATCCAGCGTTTTTCGCATTTAACGATCACTCATTTTATTATTTCAAATGAAGATCAATTGATTGCTCTCGCAGACAAGGGAATGAATTTAACAGTCACAATTGAAGATGAAGAAATTTGGATTTCTAATGAGTCAGAGCGACTTTGCGTCGAATTTAAAAAAGTGAAAAGTTAGATTGCTCTTTTAAATTTAAAAAAATAATGAGTGTAAAAATGTCCCGACTCATCTCTACAGAATATGAATTAAATTTTGGGAAGCATCGTAGTGATTTCTATATATTATTAATGAAGCCCAGGAATTCACTACATGGCTAAATAATTGCAGCATCATCACCACCATTCTATTAAAAGGCTGGTTATGAGTTTCATCAAATTAAAAGATCAATTAGGCGAGTGTGTAAAATGGCTGAAAATTTAAGCGCTACTAAATGTCAATGCATCTTATTAGTTGAAGATGAGGAAGATATTCGCGAAAATTTAAAAATGCTCCTCGAGCTTGAAGGTTACAAAGTCTTTACAGCAATCAACGGTGATGATGGTTTAAAAGTACTGCGTACAATCGAGAGGCCTTGTTTGATTCTGCTTGATCTACTGATGCCCGTTATGAATGGTATGGAGTTTTTGAATGAAAAAAAGCATGAAGATGCAATTGCTCAAATCCCTGTATGTATTGTTTCAGGCGTGGCTGAAAAACCAGATATGAATGGAGTTTCTGCTTTTGTAAAAAAACCAATAGACCTTGAAATACTCCTCAAAGTTGTAAAGATTTACTGTCGCCCGTTTTTTTGTGAAGTAGAAGGTAGGAGTTAATTAAATATGCAGAATAAAAACTTAGTCAAAAATACGGAGCTATCTTTGGAAAAGCAGAAGGCTACAAAAAAAAAAATGTGCGATGTGCTCAACTTTATCACTGGTTTAGAATCTGGAGATTTCTCGAAGCGACTTACTCAAACAGACGATCCGATTTTGCAACCAATTGTTGAGAAGTTAAATACTGCCGCAAAGGCCTTAG
>CANFNL010000055.1 GCA_947448205.1 Bacteriovoracaceae bacterium | reverse complement strand
GCTTAGACTTAGCTCTAGGAATAGGTGGAATTCCTCAAGGAAGAATTATTGAAATATATGGACCAGAATCTTCTGGTAAAACAACTCTCACTCTTCACATTGCAGCTGAATGCCAAAAACAAGGTGGAACAGTTGCTTTCGTTGATGCTGAACATGCTCTTGATACTGCTTATGCAGCTAGACTTGGTATGGATATCCCAAACACCCTTATCTCTCAGCCCGACTCTGGTGAGCAAGCGCTAGAGATTACTGATATGCTCGTTCGCTCTGGTGCAGTCAATCTTCTTATTGTCGACTCAGTTGCAGCCCTTACTCCGAAGGCTGAACTTGAAGGTGACATGGGTGACTCGCACATGGGTCTTCAAGCTAGACTTATGTCACAAGCATTAAGGAAACTTACTGGTTCAATTTCAAGATCAAACTGTACCGTTATTTTTATTAATCAACTTCGTATGAAAATAGGTGTTATGTTCGGAAATCCTGAAACAACCACTGGAGGTAACGCTCTTAAATTTTATGCCTCAGTTAGATTAGACATTAGAAAAATTGCTGCTATCAAGGATGGCGAGTCTCATATTGGTTCTCGCACAAAAGTTAAAGTTGTCAAAAACAAAGTAGCAAGCCCATTCAAAGAAGCTGAATTTGATATTATGTACGGAACTGGTATTTCTAAAGTAGGAGATACATTAGATCTTGCAGCCAATAACGGCATCGTAGAAAAAGCTGGTGCATGGTATGCATACAACAATAATAAACTTGGCCAAGGTAGAGAAAACTCTAAAGCTTACCTAGAACAAAATCCAGAATTACTAGAAGAAATTAAGCAAAAAATTCTTGTTAAATTTGGCCTTCTCGAGGGAGCAGCTGCACCTATGATTGATGAATTAACTGGTGAAATAATTGAAGCAAAAGAAGAAGTAAAAGAAAAGAAATCGAAAAAAGTTATCCAGTAATACGTACTGTTTTAGAACTTCATTACCCTGGTGAATATTAGGTCTTTGAAGTTCTAAAACTTTTTTATAAAAATATGACAAATCTAAATTCAAATAAAGCCTATATGTATCTCATAAAAATTCTTTCTGCTCGAGATTATTCAGAGCACAAGCTTCGAGAGAAGTTAAAACAAAGAAAATATCCAACAGATGAGGCAGAAAAAGCAATTAGTGAGATAAAAGCAAAAGGTTATTTAAAAGAAGAAATCTATACTGAAGCTCGAGTAAAAGCTTTTATGCATAAAGGCTATTCCCCTAATTATATTCGCCAAAAACTTTCCCAAGAACATCTTACAGTCACTGAAGAAGAAATTATTGATATTTTTGATGAATACCGGACTAACCCAGAGGAGCAAATAGAGCGACTAGTTAGAAAAAAAATGCATGGTAAAACAGATTTTGACTACGATGGTGAAAGTAAAATATTGCGCTTCCTCATCTCTAAAGGACACGATCTCAATCTTTCTAAAAAAGTCATGAAAGCGCTTATCGCAAGCGAAAAAGAGTTGTCTACCTAGGCGCCAAAAGCAATTCTATGTATTCGTTTTTTTGTAAAAATATGCTAGTCTTTTTTCAAAAAAACTTTTCAGGAATCCTCAATGAACACAAAGTTAACAGGTCACGAAATCCGTCAAAAATTTTCAGCATATTTTGCAAAATCTGGACATGAGAAAATAGCTTCAAGCTCGCTTATTCCTCATAATGACAAAACTCTACTTTTTGCCAACGCTGGAATGAACCAGTTTAAAGATTATTTCACTGGCAAATCTACACCGACAAATCGCCGTGCAGTCACTATTCAAAAATGCGTTCGTGCAGGGGGAAAGCATAACGATCTAGAAAATGTAGGCCATACGGCAAGACACCATACTTTTTTTGAAATGTTGGGAAATTTTTCTTTTGGAGATTATTTCAAAGAAGATGCGATTAAGTTTGCATGGGAATTTTTAACAGTTGAATTGCAAATTCCCAAAGAGAAGCTTTACGTCACCGTACATCACTCTGACGATGAAGCCAGAAAGCTTTGGATGAAGATAACAGGAATGCCAAACGAGCGTATTTTTGATAAAGGCGATAAAGACAATTTTTGGGAAATGGGAGAATTTGGTCCATGTGGTCCTTGTTCAGAAATATTTTTTGACCATGGAGAAGAATATTCTGATAAAGATCTTGTGCGTGTAGATCCAAACGATTTGTTAGAAGATGAAAAGCGCTATATTGAAATTTGGAACTTAGTCTTCATGCAGTTCGAGAAAACGCCAGAGGGACGCTTTAACTTACCAAAACCATCAATTGATACTGGAGCAGGATTAGAGAGAGTAGCAGCTGCCCTTCAAGGTTGTTACAACAATTACAACACTGATATCTTTTTTCCAATCATGAGAAAAATTGAAGAATTAACAGGCAAAAAATACCTAAAACCAGATGGTACGGAAGACATTCACACCGCTGCCTTTAGAGTTGTTGCAGATCATATAAGATCAAGCACGATGCTTATTACTGACGGAATCATTCCTTCCAATGAAGGAAGAGGATACGTTCTAAGAAGAATTATTAGACGTGCAGTAAAATACTTAAACGAACTTGGAGTCAAAGAAATATCTTTTTATAAACTTGTTCCTGCTGTCTGCGAGTCTCTTGGCACTGAATACCCTCAAAATGCCAGCAATGCCGAGCTAGCAATAAAATTACTAGAACTAGAAGAAAAAAAATTCCGAGAAACTCTTGAAAATGGAATTAAGTTTTTACAAGAAGCTATTGCTAAAGAAGTCAAAGATAAGATACTCGCTGGGACTGCTGCTTTTAAGCTCTACGATACTTTCGGATTTCCGGTCGATTTAACTGAGATGTACTTACTCGATCATGGACTAAGTTTAGATCATGTGGGATTTGAAAAAGCTATGAAAGAACAAAAGGAACTCTCTCGCAAGTCATGGAAGGGAGGATTAGATAATTCCGATAAAGTTTTTCATGCAATAAAAGAAAAATTAGGTGCTACTCAATTTACTGGCTACGAGAGTTTAAGTACTCAAGCAAAGCTTGTTGCGGTTGAAAAAATTGGCGAAAGACTTGGATTAGTTTTTGATCAATCTCCTTTTTATGGTGAAGGCGGAGGACAAGCAGGAGATCACGGTGTAGTAACCGATGGAAAAAATATTCTTGCTCATATTGATGACACTCAAAAACCCGTTGATGGTCTTCATGTGCATATCTCAATCGATGCCGAACATTTAGAAATTGGTAAGGCTTATACGCTTCAAGTGGACAGTCACACAAGAAATTTAACGATGAGAAATCACTCCGCAACTCACTTGCTCCAATCTGCTTTAATAAAAGTTTTAGGCACCCATGTTAAACAATCAGGTTCTAGTGTTTCTTCGGACAGATTGCGATTTGATTTCACTCATCTACAAGCAGTAAGCAAAGAAGAATTACAAAAAGTAGAAGATCTCGTAAATGCAGAAATTCAAAAAGCTAATATCGTCAATGCCGATGTTATGTCAATGGATCAAGCTGTGAAAAAAGGCGCCATGGCGCTTTTTGGAGAAAAGTATGGCAATGAAGTTCGCGTGCTAACGATGGGAGATTTTTCAGTTGAACTCTGTGGAGGAACTCACGTTAAAAATACTGGCGATATTGGATTATTTACCATTCTCTCAGAATCCTCACTGGCCACAGGAGTGAGGCGAATTGAAGCAACAACAAGTGAAACGGCAGTTCATTACTTAAGTCATCGCTCAAGTTTATTTAAAAAAGTAGAAGCCCTCTTTGGTGACAAGGAAGAAAAAGCTTTGGCTAAAGTTGAAAGTCTTATGAAAGACTTAAAAGAAAAGCAAAAAGAAATTGAATCACTAAAAGATAAAATTCAAGCAAATGAATCAAAAGACTTGTTTACTAACTTAAAACAAATTGGTGGTATCGACATCGCAATTATCGAAGCCTCTATTGAGAGTGATCTTCGTAAAATGTCTGATCTATTTGTTAATAAATACCCCAATGGTGTTGTCGTTATATATAACAAAAATGGTGCAGTTTTAGTAAGACGAGGTCCAGCGGTTAGTAAACTTAATGCAGGCGAGGCGCTTAAAGAAATCTTAACTGTTGTTAATGGCAGAGGTGGTGGTAAGCCAGATATTGCACAAGGATCGGGAGAGGCTGGAAAAGTTGACCTTCTTAAGCTTCACGCTCACAACATTTTGTCGAGCAAGCTAGCATAACAAATAGGATCTTATGAATAAATTCTTAGTACTCATTTTTATTTCTGCAGCTATGATCTGTACTTCGTGTACAAAAAAAGAGGAAAAGAAAAAAAGTAAAAATCTTCGCATTGCTCTTACAAGTGAGGTTTCAACACTCGACCCAGTAAACTCATATGATAATGTTTCCGGTTCAATTATTTATAATATTTATGAGCAATTGTATGAGTATCACTATCTTAATCGCCCCTATGAATTAAAACCCCTACTGGCAGAGGGTATGCCCGTGGTTGAAAATCAAGGTAAGCGTTATGTGATTAAGCTTAAAAAAAATATTAAGTATCATGATCATCCGGCCTTTAAAGGAAAAGTACGAACTGTAAAGGCGGAAGATTTTATTACTCAAATAAAAAGATTAGCCTACGCCCCACTCAACTCGACGGGGTGGTGGACTATTGATGGAATAATTTTAGGAGTTAATGATTTCAAAAAAACAGTAGGTAGCGATTTTAGTAAATTTAAGACAACTGGAATTAAAGGCATTAGTGCTCCCAATGATTCAACTCTTATTATAGATCTCGTTCAACCATCTCCACAGTTTATATATAAGTTAGCAATGAGTTTTATTTCTCCTATTCCCCAAGAAGTTATTGAATTCGAAAAAAATGATTTGAATATTCATACTATTGGCACGGGGCCATACGCCCTCTCTAAAATGGATCCCAACAAAGAAATTTCCCTGATAAAATATCCTGATTACCATGAAAGCTTTTACCCATCAGAGGGAGATCGTTTTGCCAATAATCGGGGGCTTTTAAAAGATAGTTCTGAAAAAATTCCCTTTATTGATTCGATCACTTTCAAAATTGTTAAAGATAATAAAACTCGTTATGACTTATTTTTGAAAAATGAATTAGACTTTATTGTACTTCCCCAAGAATTCTATACACAAGTTTTTGATGATGTTGGGAATTTAAAAGAAAATATTAAATCTACAGATATTCGTCTGCAAACTATGCCGACTCTTACTTATTGGTGGCTGGCTTTTAATATGCGTGATCCCCTGCTCGGCAAGAACCTTAATCTCCGTGCAGCTATTGCTCATGCTATTGATATGAATAAATACATTGAACTCTTCACAAACAATACCGGGCAAAAAGCCAACTCAATTCTACCACCTGGGATTTTAGGCTATGACCCATCTGCAACTTTACCTTATGACCATAACCTAGAAATTGCGAAGGATTATTTAGCAAAAGCGGGCTACCCTAACGGTAAAAATCTACCTGAGATTATTTATGATACGCGTGCAGAATCAAAAATAAGTGATGACCAAGCAGAATTCTTTAAGTCGCAACTCGCTCAAGTTGGTATAAAGGTAAAAATTGTAAAAAATAATTTTAAGCAATTTTTAGAAAAATCTCGAACTGGTCACCTTCAATTTTTTCATGATGGTTGGACTCTTGATTACCCTGATGCTGAAAATATTTTTCAACTTTTAGTTTCTACAAACTACCCCCCAGGGCCTAATGCTTCTTTCTACACCAATAAAAAATTCAATGATATGTACGATCGACTAAGTAAACTTCCCGAGAGTGAAGAAAAGCGTAAGCTGATTGTAGAAATGGAAAAAGAAGTCAATCATGATATTCCCTGGGTAATGATGTATTATTCGCGAAACTTCATCCTTTATCACGATTGCGTGAAAAACTATCGACCATCTGATTTAATCTGGAGTTACCCAAAGTATTTGAGGATACGTTAGGCATAATTTACCCATGCCTAGGCTTGCATCACCTTAAGCTTTATTAGTGACACTCACATCCGATAAGCAATCAAGATTCAAAGACTGCACTTTGAATAAGACGTGAGTTGTTATGAAAAAATATTTTGAATTACCTGTTCTCATTATGGTGATATTGACTTTTACTGCCTCAATGGCCATTGCTAAAGATTATGTTATTTACAGTATTTCCCAAGACATTCCCATGGGATATGACAAAGAGATTATCCGGAAGAACTATTATATCGATATGGGAAAAAACCAAGGCGTTGCCAAAGGTTCTGTTTTAGATGTTTATCGAGTCATATCGGTGCTTGATCCCTATGAAAGCAAAAAAAGGTTTAATCATAAAATAAAGATTGGCGAGGTGAAGGTTCTTCACTCAGAAGAAGCTTCTTCAATTGGAGTTCTTCAAAAAATTGAAAGTGAAGTAGAAACACCTGTTTTCGAGATTAGTAAATTAATGATTGGTGATGTCGTCACCGCTCACGTTAAATAAAACTAAACAGAAACTGAATGTAAGATAGCTCTTCTTTGCTTAAGTGCTGTAGTCATTTTATTAATAGCTTCTAGCGATCGCTCAAGTCTATCTACTTCTTTTGCATCAACGGCTGAATTTTCTTTTAACACTTTAATCACTAAGCTCGTCATTCCTTGAGCAACTAAAATATGATTTGATATATCATGAAGAAAAGCTCTTTCGGATAATGCTAGTTCTTCTATTGTTGGTTTGCTCATGTTAACTCCTTCATATAGCAAACATTATATCACTTTCTAAAATGATTATTCGATTTTTTTAAACTTTACGAGCTCCACTTCTAATTTTTCACAATACACACGTTTTTTTTTAACCCATAAGAGATAGTCATCTCCTTTAGTCAACTGATCTCCAGCAGCAAAGAGGTGAATCATTTTTATTCGCTCACCTGCATAAAATCCCTTAAAATGAAATTTATAGTAATCTCCAGGCCCTCCAACTTTTTTTCGTTTGGATAGGCAGCGACTGATTATTAGTATTAATTCTTGCATAATTCACTCCGGTAATAGTCCTTTCTCTTTGCAAAAATTGGACAAAAGTTTTTAAGTAAATAACCGAAATTAAAATATAAAAATTTAAGCAGGTTCAAAAAATGGTTGCCGATCACACAATTTCTAAAATGTTTGTTAAAAAAACAAGTCGATTCACTCACAAAAAAGCTATTGGCTGGATTGAAAATGACGAATTACTTTTTCATTCGAATGAAGATTATTTAAAAATAGTAAAAAACTATTTTTATGCTCTTACTAAGTTGGGTTTTCAAACTCAAGAGCGCGCAGCAATTCTTGGGCACACAAGTAAAGAATGGCATTTTCTCGATTTAGCGATAATGTGTGCAAGAGGAATAGTTGTACCTATTTATCCTTCTTACTTGGCTCACGAAGTTGAATTCATCATCGACCACAGCGAGTCCAAATATCTTATCTTAGAAAATGAAAGCCAAATGAAAAAAGTTCTTGATGTTCAACAAGACCTACCAAATTTAAAATTTGTCATCGCAATAAAAGAGATTTCAGAAGAAAATATACAAAAATTAAATCCTAACATAACTTTTATACCTTTTTCCCGTTTCTTGGAAATAGGAGCAAGTCATCAACAGGTCAATCCAAAACTATTTGAAGAATCAACCCTCAGTAGTGATGGAAATGATACTGCTTCAATTATTTATACTTCTGGAACAACTGGGGAGCCAAAGGGAGCTGTTATCACACAAAAAGCTTTTTGTGCAATGTTGGAAAATGCCCATAGCACACTCAAAGCAAACTTAACTTCTCAAGATCGCACTTTGGTTTTTCTACCGCTCTCTCACGTTCTTGGTCGTTGTGATTCTTTTTTAAATCTTATTTTTGATTTTGAAAGTGTCTATGCTGAATCGCTTGATAAAGTTGTAGAAAACTTACAAATTGCAAAACCAACCGTCTTGCTTTCTGTGCCAAGAATATTTGAGAAAGTTTACAGTAAAGTACTCGATACCATCCAAAAAGAATCAGATTTAAAGATAAGGATTTTTGATTGGGCACTTAATGCTTCAAACTCTTATTACAAAAAAATTAATCACGATCGATCACCATCTCCCTTAGAAATTATTCAAAAAAACCTAGCCTACAAATTAGTTTTTGAAAAAATATATAACCGCTTTGGTGGACGCATTCGTTTTCTCGTTTCTGGGGGCGCTCCCCTTTCTCCTGACATTATAACCTTCCTGCAAAATGCCAACCTGACTATACTTGAAGGCTACGGACTTACTGAGACGATTGCACCATGTACATTGAATCCACCTGTCAGACAGGTACCAGGAACAGTGGGTCTCCCCCTTGGTGATGTGCAAGTAAAATTTGCTGAAGATGGTGAAATAATGCTTAAAACAAAAGCACTCTTTTCTCATTACTACAAAAATGAAGTCGCAACCAAGCAAGCATTTAACGATGGATGGTTTCTCACTGGAGATATTGGCGAACTTACAACGGATGGATACTTAAAAATTACCGATCGTAAAAAAGATATTATAATCACTAGCGCGGGAAAAAACATTGCTCCTCAAAAAATTGAAAACCTACTCAAGCTTCAAAAGCACATTTCAAATGCCATGATCATAGGCGATAAACGAAAATTTCTAACTGCAGTAATCAGTATAGACCGAGATTCTTTTCTAGATGAACTTGAAAGCCTTGGCATAAGTGGAAAACCCAATTACGAGGATCTTGCTCGCGAGACTAAGATTTATGAGATCATTGATCAAGAAATTCAAGCGGCCAACAAAGAACTTGCTAGCTATGAGAGTATCAAGGGTTTTTTCATTGCACCGAGTGATTTTACAGTTGAAAATGGTCAAGTCACGCCATCGTTAAAACTAAAAAAGAAAGTCCTGCTAGCAACCTACAAGAGTGAAATAGACGCTCTGTATAAAAAACTTGAGTCCTAATCCTTCAATTGACAAAAATGGCCAGAGAGAATATAACCTAAAGTTCTATTATCCCATTTTGAAGCCCTCATAGGCAGGAGAGATACCATGGCAAGAATCACAATTGAAGATTGCTTAGAAAAAGTTGAAAACAGATACGAACTAGTTCATTTAGCAACTAAGAGAGTAAAACAACTTCGTGAAGGTGCAGATCCTCTTGTTAAATCAAAAAACAAAGAAGTGGTAACTGCCTTAAGAGAAATTGCTGCTGGAAAAATAAAGCACGCACAAATAAGCGAATACGATTCAGACGAATTCTAATTTAAAATAAAAAAAGCCACCGTAAGGTGGCTTTTTTTTGGCTATTTTTTCAATGCAATTTTTAAGACTTCATCAAAATGAGATACTGGATAAAATTTCATTCCCTTGCGGTGTAAAACAGGAACTTCTTTTAAATCTTTTTCATTTTGCTTTGGAAGAATGATCGTTTTAATCCCAGCTCGCTTAGCTGCTAAAACTTTTTCTTTTATTCCACCAACAGGCATTACTTTACCAGTAAGACTTAACTCTCCAGTCATTGCTAAATCCGAATTAACAGCGTTGTTAGTTGCAAGACTATAGAGGGCCAATGCCATTGTTATACCCGCACTTGGACCATCTTTTGGCGTTGCCCCTGCAGGCAAATGCAAGTGAACTTCATGCTGAGCTAGGTAATCTTCAGGTTCATGAAGATCTTTATGAATTTCTGCTTTAGTTGGCTTAGTCTTAGAAAGCTTAGACAATAAAGCCGCATCGACATCCATTTCATTTTGAAGCAATTTCTTAACATATGAGTAAGCTAAATTAGCAGACTCATTCATGACTCCACCCAATTGACCGGTTAATTTAAATCCTTTGCCTTTAAGTGGAAGTGTTTCAATAAAGAGAATTTCTCCACCGTAAGCCGTCCAAGCAAGTCCAGTAACAACACCAGGTTTGTTTTTCTTTTCCGCAATTTCTGATTGAAAGCGAGGTGTTCCAAGCATTGATTCTAAATTATCAACAGTGGGAGCAAATTTTAATTTTTTCTTTGGATGAGAAACTTTTTCAAGCGCAGCACGTCTACAAAGTTTAGCGATTTGTTGTTCGAGAACTCTGACCCCAGGCTCCCTTGCATAATCGGCAATAACTTTTTTAATAACATTTAAATTAAGTGAAAAATCTGTTTTAAGTAATCCATGCTTTTTTAACTGCCTTGGAATTATCCATTTTGTTGTGATATTTACTTTTTCTTCAAGTGTATATCCAGACAATTCTATAACTTCCATTCTATCCAGAAGTGCCTCGGGAATATCGTTTATATAATTTGCAGTAGCGATAAAGAGAACTTTTGATAAATCAAAAGGTACATCTAGATAATTATCGATAAAAGATGAGTTTTGTTCCGGATCAAGCACCTCTAGCAATGCTGAAGCTGGATCACCTTGAAAACTTTTTCCAATTTTATCAATTTCATCGAGCATGATAACTGGATTATTTACTTCAACTCGCTTTAGAGCTTGAACAATCTTTCCAGGCATTGCCCCAACATAAGTTCTTCTGTGCCCTTTAATTTCAGCCTCATCACGCATTCCCCCCAATGAGAATCGATAAAAAGTTCTTCCTAAGGCAGTTGCAATACTTTTTCCAAGAGAAGTTTTCCCCACTCCTGGAGGGCCTGCTAGACACAGTATAGTTCCATCATATGATGGCTTTAATTTTCTGACTGCTAAAAACTCTAAAATTCTCTCTTTAGCTTTTTCTAAACCGTAATGATCTTTCTCTAAAATTTTTCTTGAAGCAGCAATGTCAACATTGTCATTTGTTGTCTTTTTCCAAGGCAATTCAATTAACCACATCAGATAAGTGCGTGCGACATTGTACTCTGGGGAACTATCGGGAATAAGCTCTAGGCGCTCTAATTCTTCTTTGGCAGTTTTTAATACGGCCTCTGGCATTCCAACTTTTTCAATTTCTTCTTTTATGCGTTTTACATCTCTAGTTTTTTCATCTTCTTCCATTCCTAACTCAGAACGGATCACTTTTAACTGCTCTCTAAGAAAATACTCTCTTTGGTATTTATTTACTTTATCATTAACTTCATCTGAAATTTTCTTTTGTATATCTGCTACATCCTTTTCTCTTTTTAAATAGACTAAAAGTTTCGCAAATCTTTTTTTAACAACGAGGGTTTCTAAAAAGTCTTGGGCTTCTGGGATATCTAGCGATATTGCAAATGCAACTAGATCTGCGAGAGCTCCAGGAGAAGGCGAATTGAGCATCGCCAATTTCATTTCTTCATTAAAATAAGGATTAATTTCTGAAAGTTTTTTCACCTGATTAATAACTGAACGAGTATAAGCATCTAATTCCTCGTCAGTTTCTAAAATATCATCAAAAACTTCAATTTTAGTTTTTAATATCGGCGTCTCTGATAAAATTTCAGAAGCACGATAGCGTTTCATTCCATGAACTAAAACATTAACTGAACCATCTGGTAGTTTTAACTTTTTAACGACCTTGCAAAGCACTCCAACTTTATAAATATCTCCAGATTTTATTTCTTTTTTATCAAAATCAATATCTTCTTCCGGGATTACTGCTCCCTCTTCATCCTTTAACTCGTTCTTAACTAAATTTAGTGCCACATAGCCAGTCTTTAAAAGTGACTCATCTAATTCTGGTGTAAACTTTTCTTCACTTAAAATAATTGGAGCAATCATTCCAGGAAAAATTGGACTATTCATAATCGGAATAATCACCACCACTTCAGGAAGCTTAGGAAGCTCATCTTTTCCTGTCGGTGGCTTAATCTTTACTTGAAAATCATTTTCTATATCTGACATATTATTTACTCCAGCAAAATTTAATTTTTAATATCAATAACTACACGACCGGGATTCTCAAGATAAAAAACATCCGCTGTGACCTTGTTCTTTAAAATCATTTCCATTGAAATATAATTGTTTTCTATCGGAAAAAAATTTACCTTCTCAACAAACTTAGTGCCTGTAATTGTTTGTAGATCTTTAGCCAGAGTTGTATCAAAGAAATCAATATAAAGTCGCTTATCTAAAGATGATACGTGACCGTATATTTTGGGTATCTGATTAACATTAAAATCGATAACGATTCTCTCAAACCCTTGCTTGGAATTATAAGATCGTCTGATAGACTTAAGGATAGCCTCTTGCTTGACTCCACCATTATGAAAAATTCCTTTTTCAATATACACGGAGGTTTTATTGCTACTAAGCTTTCTTATACGCTCTTTGGTTAAATCCTGTGCAAAAAGATTAGTTAATAAAAGGAGCTGGATAAGAATAAAAGAGAATAACTTCATTGTTGCCTCTACTGATTAAACTCCTAAAAGTATAAATCAGCTTAAGCCATCTTGCTATATCTACTTACTGCATAAGAGAGGATTAAACTAAATATTAACCCAATCATAAAGCCTCCTGGCCCACCACCTGCGGCATTGTTTTCATCTTCAACTGTGCCACAGGCAGCTACTTTATTTTTATTCGAGTCATCGGTTAATCCTTTAGCGCTATAATTAGTTAGGGCGTAAGTATTAATGGCATCTGGGCAATAGGAATTATCAGATAAAAAATCATCTTTTGAAGCAACTTGACTATAGGTTATCCCGTCATCATTTTTCTTAACTACCGTTGCAATGACTAAGTAGAAATAGAGGTTATCTTTAAATTCATCGATTGATGGAAAGAGCTCTTTTTTTTCGATCGGATTGCCAGAAAAAGTTGAGTAGCTTTTTCTGAGCTCTGGTTTAATTTTTATTTCAAAATCATTAACCGACGATTCTGCTACATTAATATCAATCAAAGAATGTGCTACGGTATTAATACTAACCCACCCATCATTTTCCACTGTATAGGCAGATGTTGTTACAAAATCGCTTACAGCATTTTTTATAAAAACATTTGCCTTATAAACCGAATAGAAATTTTGATTAAGCACTTTTATCTCTAGGTACAAAGGAGACGATGAGTACTTACTCCAATCTTTAACTCCACTCAAATCGACATGAAAAGTATCGTGGATATCCTGAGAGTCAATTAACTGCATTTCTCGATCTGAAAAAAAGCCAACAAACGATCCTCCTAGCCCAGAGTTAGTATAAGCATTTAAATCAAAATCTGAACCAGTAGCTCCCTTTTTTTGGACATACTCTGGCGGCGAATCTAATCCGCAACGAATAGTAATATTGCCAATGTCTAAAGTGGAACTACTCAGCTTGATGGCCTGTGGAAATCCTTCAGCGTTTCCACCACAAGATTGAAAAAAACTTCCGCGATAGTTTTTGGATGCCTCGCAAAAATCAGTGCGCGCATTGCTATAGCTAAGAGGTAAACTTGAAGGAGTCCCTACTTGGATGAGCGGCTGAGTGTAAATTAAATATTGATCATCAAGTGGTAGACCATTTATTTTAAATTTTCCATCGAGTTCGCTAACACTTGCCGCAGCAACTTTTCCATTCTTAACTGAAATCGCTTGAACCTGAGCTCCAAAAACTGAAGTTAAATTTTTTCCACCAAAAATTTTTCCAATAATCGATCCCTTGCTACTATTTCCAGTCGGATAAAGGCCATAGACTCCCGCTTTATCATCATCTGCTAAAATGTAATGCCCTCTAGCATTTAAATAAAACATTGTTGAGCCATTAACTTGCCCATGACCCAAGCCTAAAAAATGCCCTAATTCATGTGTAAGCACATTTCCCAAATAATCAACTGCTGACTTATCCAGTGAAACTAATCGTTCATTAATAGTAATATCTGCTTCTAAAATTGCACCATCAGATTGTCGATAATCTACATTCGTCACACCCATAACTGCAGAACCAAGAGTAGGATCAGCTGAAAAAATTATTTCATTAACTCCATTCTGATTTTTCCCTGATGTTAAATGTTGTTCAATAGTCACTCGAGAGAGCCCATTCCATTGTCCAATCGAATCAGAAACAATTTCTTGGATTTTTACAGCCTCATAACTTCGTCCATTTTCCGTATTTAAATAAATATCAACATTTGCCTTAGTATTCGGCCAATGAGTAGGGGTTCCTAGATTTGTTTGATTTAAAATATATGCATAAGAGGTAGAAAACCAAATCATAGCTGTAAAAATTAAATAAATAAATCTCAACTTAATTACTTTTATGATGGCGCTCACTTTTTCCAAGTTTAATGAAAATAATTGAGAAGAAAAAAAGCAATATGAATAAAGCACTCCAGAAAAATACCGGCACATGTTGTTGAGCTTTCATGTCCTGAGCAGGAGCTCTTTTTTCAAGTGATAAAATTCTTGCACTCGCTGAATTTACGGTTGCTCCTTCTAAAACTTCGCTATTTCGAATAGCTTTATTTGAAACATCAAAACTGACTTTCCATTTTTTCTCCATAAGCTCAATCATTTTATTTTGGGTAATTCGTCCAATTTGAGGATTCAATGGAAAGACCTCTGAGACATAATAAGTTTTTCCATCAATTTCCTGAATTTTGTATTTACCTAGGGTAAAATTACTTAGATATATTTTTGAATCGACAGTTTTTAATAATAAAAATGTTTTTTCATTTTCATTAAACTGGGGAGCACCATCTATTTTAGAAGTGATCCCATTATAGGTGCCTCCAAGCATCGTTAATTTTAATTGTTTATTTTCACTTTCATTACTCGAAAAATTATAAGACTTCAGCACATCAAAACTATACTCTGTCACCGTCTGACCAGATTCATTTTTAAAAACCCTGCTACTAGATAATTTCGCCTCTACTGCAGATGTCGCTTCATCTACTTGCTTATCAATAGGAAGGGGTATAAACATGGTTGCCATGGAACTATGACAACAAAACCAATAAACAAAAAATGACACGAAAGTATTTCTAAGCATCTTTATCCCCTCAAATATAATTAATAATTTATCGGTCTCTTGAGAGGAGAAATTGATTTAAAAATAATAAAAAAAAGTCTCTTTTTTCAGCTTCTTCAATGCTGTGCAAGTCTTTGTTTTTAAAACATTATTTGATTTTGGGCTAGAGAATTGAAAAAGGGATTTTGATCTATAACAATTAAGGTATTCCGACTGTCAGCTAATTGGTGTAACAATTCAGCAAGCGGAGCAAATTCATGATGTGATAATCCACTTGTTAAGTTCTCAAAAATGATTAAAGTATGTTCAACTTTCTTATCTAACAAAGTCAGCAGCTGTAGTCTTTGCCTCTCCCCCCCAGAGAGAGAAGTTAATGTACGATCTAGCGAGAGATAATCTAATTTTAAAATTTTAAAATACTCCCAAATTCTTTTTCCTTTGGGTGTTAGCCGAATATAGGGCAAGACTTCACTTAATGGCTTATTGAAAGCTTCAAATGCACTTAAATTGCCATCAGAAATATTGGCAAAATACGGTTTTAATTTTTTCCCCTGACAATCTTCGCAGACAAATTCAACATCTTCCATAAAATGCATCTCAACTAATTTAACACCCCGGCCTTCACAACTAAGACATTGTCCGAGTTCAGAATTAGCTGAAAAATGTCCTTCTTTTAAATCAAGACTCTTGGAAAATTCCAGTCCCGCAAAATATTTTCTGACGAATCCACCAAGGTCAGTATAAGTGGCAATACTCGATCTTGAACTGATTTTATCAAGCCCACTATTGATAAGAATGACGTCTTGAAAAT
>CANFNL010000054.1 GCA_947448205.1 Bacteriovoracaceae bacterium | reverse complement strand
TTAGTTGAACCTATCTGGGTAGAACTCGAAAATGAAAATTACCTGGTATCACTTCAATCCGTGCCGGGATCAACACCACCAGAAATATTTAGAGGAAATGTCATTAAAGGTCGTTGGGGCGGTTGGGGGGTAGAAATACCTTCTATTGTAATTCAATCAACTGATCAAAGAGAACTTGAGTTAAGGAAAGTTGGAAATAATCGACGAGTATTCCTTGTGGGTCCTGAATTAACAAATTATATAACCTTATCTAAGCCAAATTTAGGGATGAGAGATTGCATAATTAAATTTTGGGATAAAAATATAGCTATTGAATCCAAAGATAATTTAGTGAAAATTAGTTTTGATAAACAAGTGATAAAATTAAAAGTAAGCCAATGGAGTTCGTGGCTGCCCATTGAGTTAAAATATCAATTGAAGAATGATTATCAGTTAAATACCCCTAAAAAAACAAATCTAGAAAATGAGCTCTCCGCTATTAATCTAAATACACAAATAAAATTTAAGTTAATTGGATTGGATGAAGCCGGGAATTTTAGAATTAGGCTTTTAGTGAATTCGCTCAATGAATACCTTAGTGAGCCATCTGATTTGTCTGAAAGAATGAATGATAAATTAGGGCCAATGATAGACTTTGTAGATAATTATCCACCTCAATTGGTTTATCATCAAAATGACAAGAGTACATTTTTAGAAGAGGCAAATGAGAGTTGGAAGTGGCATCAAAATGTTGTGCCTTTTTTAATGAATGATCTCCATTCAGATTTTATTATTCATAGTGTATATAATCCTAATCAGATGCTCACCAGTAGATGGTGGTTACCTTTTATTGATACTAATAGTGCTAAGTATAATTCAATAAATAACGAGGAAAGAAAAATTTTATGGAATGAAGTTAAAGATATGTATAAATCTGTTGATAAAGTACTTGGAAATATTTTATCAAATGCAGATGAAAATACTTATATTATCTTTAGCTCTGATCATGGAGTCATTCCGTTAAACAAAGAAGTTCGGCTTAATAATTTATTTGCTAAAAAAGGCTGGTTAAAATTCAAGTACAACGTTTCAACTAAAGCTAATGAGATAAATTGGAAAGAGACAAAAGTAATATACCTGCAAATGAATAATATCTATATTAATCCCTATGGACTTGATGGCCAATACCAACCAGCAAGTGGAGAGAAATTCAATCAATTAAGAAATTTAGTTATCAAAGAACTTGTGACATTGAAGGATCCTAAAAATGGCAAAAAGCCACTAGCCTATTATTGGCCTCGCGAAGAGGTCGGAAAAATTTCTCTACCTAAAAATCGTGTTGGTGATTTAGTTGTTGCAAATGGAGCTGGTTATAATTGGAGTGAAGATCTTAGTGATGATTTAAGCTTGTTTAGTGACTCACTAAAAGGTGGGTATAAACAAGCGCTAGTTCCTATTGATAATGAAGGCTTGTTAACTCCATTTGTAATTATGGGCCCCGGAATTAAAGCGGGAGAGAAATTATCTATAGTTATTAATCATGTAGATCAATATGCTACAATTGCTAATATTTTGAAGTTGAAACATCCCTCGAAACTCATTTTAGATGGCCGCGTCTTAGAAGAAGTTTTTATTGGCCACTAGTCAACTACCCGCTTAATAGCTCGAATTAACAAGATGATATCTATAATTTTAGGCTACTTGATTAACTCATCTATTTATGGTTTTATCCATGACCGATGAAATTAATATTTATTATTTATTTAGCCATTTTATTCATTTTTAGTGCTCACGGGAGTGATTTAACTTCTGAGTTTGACAATCCTTTTGGGCAAGCATCCTTGCCAAATTTTTTACCACTTGTAGGCAAAGCTCTTCCAGGTAGATGTTATTTAACTTCAGGGCGGAGAGGTTCAAACAAGAAAATAGCTTCAGTCTTAATGGTTAGTTTTGAGGAAGAGGGATTTGAAGTTGCACCCTTTGATGCTGATAAAAAGCGAGAAGATATTTTTGATAACATGACTTATGAGGAAGTTTTAAAGGAATTTCCAATGATTAAGAAAATGTTTTTAGATATCAATGAGACAGCTCTTGGAGCAGTTATTTACAAAACAATAAATAATAATGAGTACCGCGGTGAACTTAGAGAAAGTAATAAGTATATTTTATTAAGAATTTTTCTCGATAATAAATTATATAAATATTGCAATTATAATAAAGCCCTCAATTGAGGGCTTTATTTTTAGCTTTTAAATTGGATTAAATTTTCTTTTAAGCTGTTAATTTTTTCACGAATTTCGGCTTCGTTAACTCTTACTTCTTCGCGAACGTTCTCTGGAGCATTTTTCATGAAGTTTTCATTGTTTATTTTTGCTTCATATTTTTTATAATCAGTAACTGTTTTACTAAGTTCTTTTTCAAGTCGTGAAATTTGTTCATTGAGATCAATAACCCCTTCTAGAGGAACAAAAATTTCAGTATGGGTAGTTATATTCATAATAGATTTATTAGGACGATTTAGCTCTTTATTTCCAACTTTTAAATCTTTTACACGAGCGAGCTCTTGAAAATTAATTATATTTTTACGGAAATAATTAATTAAATCTTGATTGTCTGTAAAGAGTTCAACACTAACTTCGTCTTTAGGCTTAATGTTTACACTCGCTCTGAGATTTCTAATATTTGTTATGACTTCAATAAATTTATTCATTTGATCTTGATCATCTTGAAACTCGAAAGCAGAGTCATATTCAGGATAATCTTGAGCTATAAGTAAATCCTCATTTGTTTCTTTTAAGTTCGCCCAAAGCTCTTCAGTTATAAATGGAGTGATTGGATGTAAAAGTGCTAATATTTTTCTAAAAACGAATTTCAATACCGACACTCTTTGAGCTTTCGCTTCATGATTTTCAGTATTTAAAATATTTTTTGAAAGCTCGATAAACCAAGAACAATACTTATCATAGACAAATGAATAAACAGCAGAACAGGCATCATCATATCTATAGATTTCAAATGATTCGTTCATTGATTTTGATGTCGTATTTAGTTCTGAAACAATCCAGCGCTCATGATGATCAAGCTTGTGAAGGTCTGCTATATGAGCAGATCCAGAAGCTAGGTGAGGTTGAATAAAGCGGTAGGCATTCCAAATTTTATTAATAAAATTTCTGTAACCACCAATTCTTTCAGGATCGAGATTAATTGTTCGGTTATAACCAGCACCACTGGCAAGTGAAAAGCGAAAGGCATCTGTTCCGTACTGTTCAATCATGTCGAATGGATCAATTCCATTACCTAGCGATTTACTCATTTTACGTCCAAGCTTGTCTCTTACTATGGCATGAATATAAACATCTTTAAAAGGCACTTGATTTTGGGTTTGAAGCGACATCATCATCATTCGGGCTACCCAAAAGAATATGATATCAAAACCAGTTATGAGAACTGAGTTGGGAAAAAAAGTTTCAAATTTTTTTTCGTTCATGGCTTTTTCGTTTGGCCAGCCAAGAGTTGACATAGGCCATAGGCCAGAAGAAAACCATGTATCTAAGACGTCAGGGTCTTGGTGAATTTTTTTAGACTTACATTTTTTGCACTCGCTATCTGTTTGCTCACTGGCCCATTGATGACCACAATCGTCACAGTAGAAAACTGGAATTTGGTGTCCCCACCAAAGTTGGCGAGATATACACCAATCTTTAGGATCTCGAAGCCAAGAAAAATAAGTATTTTCCCATTCTTTAGGGAAAAATCTTGTCTCATTTTTTTCGACAGCAGTAACTGCACGGGCACTCATTTCTTTTACATTTACAAACCATTGTTTTGATATCATTGGCTCTATCACCACTCCTGAGCGTTCACCGTGACCTACGGGGTGAGTGTGTGATTTGGTTTCAATTAAAATTTCTAGTTCTTCTAATTTCTTCGCTACTTTTTTTCGAGCTTCCTTGCAGGACATCCCCTTAAATTCCATTCCATGATCATTAAGTGTTCCATCAATATTTAGAATATTTATGATTGGAAGTTTATGTCTTTTACCTATTTCAAAATCGTTGAAGTCATGTCCAGGAGTAACTTTTAGACAGCCAGTGCCTTTTTCTAAATCAACATGCTCATCGCCAATAATTGGAACCTCGCGATTGCAAAGTGGAATGATCGCAATTTTACCAATTAGGTGTTTGTAGCGTTCGTCCTCTGGATTTACAGCAACCGCAGTGTCTCCGAAAAGAGTTTCGGGTCTTGTAGTTGCAACTTCTAAAGTTTCAGTGCTGCCTTTGATTTGGTATTTTAAGTGAAAGAAATTACCTTGAACATCTTTATGCTCAACTTCAGCCTCTGAAACAGCAGATTGTAGAGAGGGATCCCAGTGAACAATATAGTCACTTTGGTAAATTAGTTTTTGATTATAAAGATCGACGAAGATTTTTTTAACAGCTTGATTAGGAATTGGATCAAGGGTGAATGTTAGATAATCCCAGTCGCAACTAGCACCCATGGCTTTTTGTTGGTCAAGAATAGTGTTTCCATATTGCTCTTTCCAGGCCCAGATTTTTTTTACAAATTCTTCACGTGAAAAATCGCGTCGATTTTTTTTCTCCTCTTCCCAAACCATTTTTTCAACTACTGATTGTGTTGCTATACCAGCATGGTCAAGTCCTGGAAGAAATAGAGTTTCATAGCCTTTCATTCTTTTGAAACGAATGAGTGAATCTTGGGTAGTGATATCGAGCGCGTGACCAGCGTGTAATTTACCTGTGACGTTTGGAGGTGGGACTATTATACAATAGGCTTTATTGGTTTTACCTTTTTTAGGTTTGAAATAGTTTCCGGATTCCCAAGTTTTGTACCATTTTTTTTCGGTATCTTTAGAGGAATAGGTTGTCGGTAATTCTATTGTCATGTTTAAGCCTTAATAATTTTTAAGATTGCTTCAAGATCATTTAAGTCTAGAGTGTGTTGTTCTTTAGTGTTGAGATTTTTTAATTGTATTTGATTTTTTGCAAGTTCCTCGCTTCCCATGAGGGTGACAAATCTCACTCCTTTTTTTTCAGCAATAGGAAAAACCTTTTTAAACTTTAGCGCTTCTAGGCTAGTTACAATTTTTAAATTATTTTTTCGCATAGATTGAGCTAAGATTAAGGCAGCAACTAGACCATCATCTTCTTGGAAAGTAATTAAGACATCATTTTTAGGAATATCAAAATTAGGTAGGAGGTTATGGACTTCAAGAAAGTCTCTTAAAGTGACATCTCCTAATCCTAAACCTACTCCTGCAAGTGGCTCTTCATTAAAAATTTGTAGGAGGTTTGCAAAAGCTCCACCACCGCATAAGGCTCTTCTATTATCTGGATGTTTGTCGAAGATTTCGAAAACAATTCCAGTATAATAATCTAAGCCGCGCACAATTGTAGGATCATATTTTAAATATTCATTGATGTGTGCTTTTTCAGTCAGAGTAATAAAGTTATTAAAAGCTTCTGAAATTCCACCATGACCATTTGTAGTTAAGAAACTAACAACATCAGCGAAACTATTCAATTGTAGATAACTATAAAAAATGTTTTCAGAATCTTTTGATAGTCCTACTTCGCCAACCATTTTTTCAAGAGCTTCTTTTGTTATTTTTTTTGCCTTATCAACAATTTTATAAAGCCTGTAAGTTTGCTCTTCTGTCGCTTTCATCATTAATTTAAAAACAGTATCAACAATGGCGCGATCATTTAGCAGAATTTCAAAGTGCGAGCAATTAGCCCCATAGTTTTGAAAAAGTTCTACCGCAATTTGAAGTATTTCCATTTCTCCTAAACGCCCAGGCGCACCAAAAACATCACAATTAAATTGCCAATGCTCACGAACTCTTCCTCTTTGCGGCTTTTCATATCTCATAAGGTTTGGAATTGAAAACCAACGTAGCGGTTTACTTGATTCTCGGTGAATTTGCGAAACCATTCGAGCAACCGTTGGGGTCATCTCTGGGCGTATGGCCACAAATCGTTCACCTCTATCGGTAAAAGAATATATTTGCTCATTTATTAATTCTTCACCTGATTTTGCTTTATAGAGTTCAACTTCTTCTAACAAGGGACCATCATAGGATTCATAGCCAAAGCTCTCTGCCGTTTTAGTCATTACAGAAAATAGGTAGTCTCGAACTCGTTTATCTTTTGGAAAAAAATCACGAGTTCCTCTGTAAGGCTGTTTATTAAGGGCCATTTTAATCCTCTAGCAAGTAGTATTTTCAAGGGAAAAAAATAACATAAATTGGGCTAAAAGTCTTGTAGCCAATTTGCGTCATCGTCAGGTTTTGGTAAATTTTTAAGATTTTGGGGAGTATTATACTCATTGAGCCAATCTTCTTTACTTGGCTCGGGTAAAATAGCTTCCGAAGCAAGATTATCATCAATCAGTGGACTTAAAATATCTTCGATAGATTTATCCTTTAAAGACTCAGGTTTGGAAATTTTGATCTCTTTTTGTGAGATAAATTTAAATTCATCAATTGATGTTATAAGTCCAGGAAAGGGAGACATATTAGATTGGGAAGCTAATAGAAAAAAGCTTTCCTCTATATTTTTAAGAGTTTCAATTAAAACTGGATAAAGTTCATTTTTAAGAATTTCCTGAAAATCAGAAGATTCCGAATTAATTTTTGAAACCCATCGGAAAAGAAGAGATACTTTTTTATCAATTTTTTTTAGGTCATTTCGCTCAATCTTGCCTGCATTTTTTTGCAAGAGATAATCTTTATACAAAGGATTTGTAATTAGATTTTCCGTGTCTTGACGTAATGCCCTTAGCAGCCAAACGATAAATGGATCAGTTGCGTTCTTTAGCGCATTATCAAATAATTTTATGGTTTGAGCGTCGATGATAGCTTTACCAATTGACCCATCAGGCTTTAATAGGGACTTATAAACTTCTATTTTTCCAATAAGAAAAAGATCTTCTTTGCTCAAAACCCTTGCAAATGAATCGATATTCAACAAAGTTGGAGTTATTTTTTCTTGTACAGATTTTAATGTCGCGATATTTTCTGTGTTTTGTAAACAATCTAAGATGAGATTTAATTCAATCGGTAGTTCCTTTGAGCCTTGAAATTTTTTTATTACATCAGCATTCACTACTTGAGTAAATGCAAATTGAGATAAAAATAAAATAATTAATATTTTAATAAATTTAATCATCTAATTTCTCTTTTTCAGTGAATCAATACTTTTAAAATCTATGTCGCCCTTGATCACATAGATTTTACCTTTATCTTGAGTTAGAAGCGTGCCATCCATATTGACAATATTAGTGATTGTTTTTAATTCTGAAAGCTGAGTAATTTCTTTAGTAGATGAATTTAGCGAAGCGATGTCATAAATTGGATTATTTTGGGTTCCAAAATTTTTAATAAAAATTATTTTATCTTTTTCAAAGTTACATATCATGTGGCCTAGGTCAGTTGACTCCGATTGATAGATTATGTCCCTTTTATCTAAATTATCAAAAGGTAATTTGGCAACTCCAATACTAGTTCCATTATTGGCAGCATGAATATTAAATATTCCTAGAACTATATTATCATTTAGGAGACAAATTTCTACTTTTACCATTGGAGTACTAGCTTTATAAATTATTTCACTTTTTGAAGAACTTCTTTTGTATTGAAGTAAGCCGATAGCACCGTTTTCTCCTAGGTCCGTGTAGTAGATAGTATTGTCATCGCTCATTAAAACTTGAGGGATGAAATAAGGATTAAGCTTGTTGTTTAACTTAATTGAAAATTTTAGTGGAGAATTTGTAGTATTCTCAAATAATAGCGTTTTAGAATAAAAATCATAGTATGCCAGCCAACTGTCATGAAGCAGTAGAGTTGGAGCACTGCCAGCTCCAATTTCTTTAGGGAAACTTTCTCCGTAATTGAGTAGGTATATTTTTTCTCTACCCCTAAGGGAATAAAAATTGTGATAATTTAAGTTTTGAAGAACAACAATTTTCTTTTTCTCTGGAGTTGCAAAGAGTGTATATTGGGTTCCAATTTCCCCCTTTAGAACTTCTTGAACTTTATAATTTGTAGAAAATAGTAAACTTCCAGAGCGCTTTTGGTAATAGGTAAATTTACCATCTTGTGAAAGAAATCGTATATTATCAATCGATTGCTTTGCCAATAATTCTGGAAGTATAATCTTAGCTTGAAGTGAGCCAAGGTAGAAAAGGATTAATAAATAAAAGATTTTATTATTTTTTAATACCATAAAGAGTCCATGTATTTAAAGGGTGGAGTTCACGGTATGCACTTACTGAGTTAAAAACATTATGCCACAACGTTAATCGAGGGCTGTGTAAATCGTCGATTTCTGCTCGCAAAACTAACCATGTTTCATTATTTTTTACCAAATGCCCATCTATAATAAATGGCATTGGATGACATTGATTGATAACAGTTCTTTGAAAATCTTCCGGAAGTAAATCCTCTACACAACCGATACCATGAATAATACTATTAGGCATTGTGTTTAAATAAAATTTTAAATCAGTGAGATTATTTATTGCTCTACCCTGAGTTCCGTTAACTTCGTTAATCATATTTAGAAAAGAATATCGTTCATTTAAAAAAGCTGAGGGGAAGTAATCAAAAATTGGTTTTCCTGTAAAACGTATGCCAGAGACAAGCTTATCTTCCCAGATAATTTTTTTATCGCACGAAAGAGTTGTGCAGTTTTCGGCATCGTTAACTATAAAACAGCCAAATTTAAAATCAGAGCGCAATGGATTGTATGTCTTGGAATCAACAATTCGGCATTTAGTTTTTGCAGGAGCTCCTTTTTGTTGATATAAAATTTTAGCTACTATCTGATTCTCACTCAATGGCTCACCTTCTTTTGAGCCTGGAATATAAGGGAGGCATTCTTCTTTGCTCTTAATATTGTTATAAAAGCAAATTTTTAGTGGCCAACCTTCATCGTGCTTAATACTAAAATTTAAACGAGCGAAAGTATAATTAGTTTCGCCTTCACATGCTTCATTTTTTATTGGATTTGATTTTTGAGCAAAGTGACTAACGATTCGGTGAATGTTAGTCATTGCTTCATTGTCTACGTTACCAGGACAGTCGTGATAATTGGTTTTAAGTTTTGAATTATTGAGCGCATCTGAAATAGAATTGCAGTTAGTAAGTGGAAAAAATGCAGGTGAATTTTTAGTTCCTTTCGTTTCACAGATAGTTGGTTCTGCGATGAGTTTTGATGCACATGTTTTTAATTCATTACTATCAATCTCATTTTTAGTTAAAAGGTTTTGGCATTTGAAGCTTAGTTTAAAGGAAGGAGCTTCTCCGTTGATGACTTTATTCCAAATATCATCTTTTAAGTAATTCTCACAAAAACGTAATGGAGAATTTAGATTAGAGCACAGATTGTCGAGATATGTTCTTTTAAAGGATACTATTTTCTCTTTATAGAGATCAACTTTTTTAAAATTTTTAGATTTTTTAATAATCTGCTGGATGTTACATAGATATGGGGTATATGCATTTTCTAACCACTCCTTATAAATGTTTTCACACTCAAGTTTATTTTTGGGAACAAGAAATTTAATTCCTTCAATCGTTTTTTGAAAATTGACTTCACTAAATAGAGCAGAAAATTCTTTATTGTTTAAACACTTTTTTTTATAAATTTGTTCAAAAAAATCATTTTTTGGAATAATGGCAGTCTCGATTTTATTATCTTTATTTTTGAAATTAAAAATAATATTTTCAACATCTCCTTCTTTTGTTTTAAGTAGATTATTCTCGAGTGTCGAGTAAAACTTACATTCATTCTTTTGGGAAAGTCTTAAGAAGTTGTTGTCGGAATTAAAAATTAATGATCGCATAAATTGTGGATCAATTTTTATTTCACCTAGATCATTTATTTCACTAATTGCTTTAAGATTTGATTGTGAGTTTGTCTTGGTTTGATCAAATTGTTTATTATGAACTTCTAGGAGTCTTTCGAGACTTTCAATTATTCCAGGGTTTTCTTGATTTTGCGAGTAGGCCTTACTCGATAAAGCGGTAAGGCCTGCAAGTATAAAAATCTTACAAAACAGATTTGGCAAGAATAGAGGCGATGTCTTCAACTTCAAGGTTTTCCGTTTCCTTCACATGGGCTTTGGACGAATTAAAGTTAATCATACAATAAGAACACGCTGTGGCCAATTTGTTAACCTCTTTCTCTCCAATATCTTTGAGTCTATTGTTGGCAATATGCTCTCCCTCGGGAAGTTCATACCACATATTTCCTCCACCCATACCACAGCATAGAGCTTTGTCTTTGTTTCTCTCCATTTCTTTGATTCGAATTCCTTGAATAGATTTCAAGATAGCTCGTGGGGCATTGTATTGACCATGGTGACGGCCGAGGTAACAAGGATCGTGAAATGTTAATTTTTCATCAACTCGTTTAAAAGGAATCAATTTGCCTTTATCAATAAGATCAGCAAGCAATTCAGTATGGTGAAGTGTTTCAAAAACACCATCTTCAAATTTGGCATACTCTTTTCCGATCGTGTGCAGACAATGAGGACAATGAGTGACAACTTTTCCAAAATCGTATTGCCTCATATTGGAAATATTTTCAATAGCAATTTCGTAGAATGAATACTCATCCCCAAAGCGTCTAATGGGGTCACCGTTACATTTCTCAGTTTTCCCCATAACTGCAAAGCTAACACCTGCTTTGTTAAGCATAGCGATTGTGTCTTTTACAACTTTTTGATTTGAACCATCGTAAGAGCCAGCACAACCTACATAATATAAATAATCAACTTTTTTTCCTTTCTCTATAACTGGAATATTTAATCCATCGGCCCATTTAAACCTATCGTGTTGAGCAATTCCCCATGGATTACCTTGGTTTTTAATTTTGTTGATCGCATCGGCTGCAGCAGGGGGGATGTCCCCGAGTGTCAGTGCTTTGTAGCGTTTTGCTTCCATGATTAGATTAACATGCTCGATATTCGCTGGGCATTCTTCCATACAAGCACCGCAAGTTGTACAAGCATCCAGTTCATTGGAAGCAAAAAGTGGTGAATCTCCCCAAATATCCGCATCTTTTTCACCCAAGGAATTAGTAGCAAAAGCTAAGTCGCGAGTTTTAGTGATAATTTTTTTTGGATCTAGTAATTTACCTGCTAAGTTAGCTGGACATACTTGTGTACAGCGGCCGCACTCGACGCATGAGAGCAGGTCTAAATTATTTTTCATGCTTAATTCAGATAATTTACCTAAACCAAATGTTTCAGCATTTTCATTTTCAAAATTCATTGGATTTAAGACTGCACCTCTTCTTGCAGGTGTAACAAGGGCTGCAAAAGGCAATGTAAAAACATGTGAAAATTTTGAATAACCAAAACTAGCAATAAACATCATGGTATTGATCATGTGGAGAAACCAGAGGGTGCGATAAGTATAAGCCAAAATTACATCGCTAAGATTTAATTTTGACAGCGCAACTGCCACTATCCATCCAATGGGAGACCAGCGTATTTCATTTGCAGGAAAATTATTTCCAACAATTCTAAATCCTTCAATTAAGTATCCTGCAACAACGAGAGCTAGAAGCATCGAATACATGAAAAGTTCTTGCTTGGGTTTAGTTGCGGAAAGGTAATCTGGCTTTAGTACATAACGTCTTCGATATGCAAGAGCTAAACCTAAAAGCACCATGATTCCAGCAATATCTGAAAGAAAAGAAAGGATGATATAAGTATTGCCCTGAAAAATTTTTAAAGGTGTATCAGCATGAATAGCGACAACATCTGTAGTTATCCATAAAATCAAAAAACCGTAAAAAATGAGCCCGTGAAAAATAGCTACATTTTTAAATCGCGGTACTTTTCCAGTGAAAAATAAAGTATGAAAAAATTTTAAAAAATTGGGTTCTTTTGGGATAAGTTTTTGAAGTCCAGCCAAACCTTCACCTTTGGTGATGAAAAGAATTTTTGCATATAGACCTTTGAGCATTATCCCGGAGCTAAGCAAAAATAAGAGATACATTAACAATTTAAAAGAATGCGGAATATTCCAAAGCACTTCTCTCGTAGCAAGCGTGGCTACATTTTCCATAATTTCTCCTATCGGCGATCGCAATAAAAAATAGAGCGTTTTTGTCGGGAAATACAATTTATTTCTATTGATAGGATAGTAGAGAATACCAAATAATTAAATGAGAAATTTGAGTAATTAAGGCATAATGAAAACTGTCCCTCTACTTTAGAGATTTAATATGATTAAGAGATTAGTAGTTTTTATTCTGTGCCTGGTGATCTTTGGTTGTGCTAGAGTCCAGACTTTAAATTTAGCTCAACATAATTATTCTCAGCGACCAAATCATATTATTTGGTTTCAAGTCGCAGGTTTTTCTGAAGAGCAAATACCTCTTTTGCGCTTTAATGTTGCCGATGCCAGCTATCGCACAAATTTAGAAAAAATTGATTGTTTGGGAAAAATGTGGAGCTTTAATCTCTATGAACTAAGGCCTTTGGCAAATCGCAGTTTTTTATCTCAAATAAGCGGCTCTAAAAACATTAAAGGGCAATGTGAAGATTTTGAAACTCGATCAGTTTGGGATTTTATGTCTGGTTTAGGATATGCTATTAGTTTGCTGGAAAATGGTGCGAATGAGGAAGTGAGTTTGCAAAAAAGCTTAGATTGTAAGAGCAATAAATTTTTAAATTTTGAAAAATTGCGCTTCTATCGAATGGGACCAGAAATTTCTTTACAATCAACTTGGAATGATAAAAAAATTAAGCCATTTCATTATCAGGATTCAGCGAATGTAGTCACTGAAACTTTATCTCCTGGTCTATATTATGATAAATCTTGTCGAAACAAGATTTGTTATTCAAGTCTATCAAGTAATTTTAAAACCCTTTGGTCAGAGTCAATAAAGCAGCAACAAAAGACATTTTTTCTCGTTCAGGATTTCACTTTCTTAAATGGCATTAAGAAAAAAGATTTAACCTATGCGAAGGGGGCATTGTTAGAATTAGATCGTACTTTGGCATGGCTAGCTGCTCAAAATAGAAACGATATACTTGTTATTATCACGGGAGCAGAATCAATAAATATTGAGTATCCTAAAGAAGGTAAAGAGTGGGCAGAATATGAGCGATCTGGGAAAAATATAATATTTAAAAATTCATCGCTCATGTCGCCAGTGCTCGCTTCTGGTGCAATGGCAGAAAATTTTTGTGGATTATTTGATGAATCAGAAATGTTAAAACGAATTATTTATCAACCGGAACAAAAAAAATTTAATTGGGATGTCCTTAATCCATTTTCTAATTAAGAAATTCCTTTTTAAGAAGTTGGTAACTTGTTTTACAGTAGTCACATTTAGTTTCGATTTCTTCTTCGTCGGGAGCAAAGACGTGGTCAAGCCCTCCGCTTCTAATTAGGCTACGAATCCCTTGAAGCATTCTTTCTCTAGAGCAGTTGCACTTAAATTTTATCTCTTTTGATCCTAAATAAATAAGCCCCATTTTCTCGATTGATTTTTGAATAACTTCGTATTCGGTAGTATGTAGCTTAAATAAAGCTTCCAGTGCATGCTCAATTTTCTTCCAATATTCAAAGACATTTAAGGTATATGTCGTCTGAACTTTATTAATATTAATTGAAGGAAGTTTTAAAAGCATAATACTTTGATCGCTATCTTGGCTTAAAAAAATTTCACTTTTGAGTTGGTAAGATTCTTTTAGGATTTGATTAACAACTTCGTTAAAGTTAATATTGTTCAAATCAATAATTGAAGTGTAGGGGTGGGCTTCATTTGGGATCGTTTTTACGACTCTGCACTTGCCCTTGATAGTTTTTGGGAACTGATTAAAATCTTCTGGTAAAAGTAGAGTACGCATTTGCCCTTGCTCACTCATTTCAACTTTCAATCTAAAATATGGCATATCTGAATCGATATAAATTCCTAACCCTTCTCCAGGCTTAAGATAGGAAATCATAAGCTGAATAGAGAGAATTGCATCTCGGAAATACTGAAAGCCACCCGATGAGTTGGTGTGAATAATAGCGAGATCCTGGATTAATTTTTGCCCTTCTAAGAAGTGCAAAGTGAAGCCAGCATTTTGATCAATAAAACTATACAATCGACTTTCTGAAAGCATAAAGTAAATATAACAAATTGTACTTATTTTGTCTTGGAGAAAAGCGTTGTGCTAGACGTGATCTTTTATCAAAGCACCGATGAACTAAAAAAGAGTAGCTCAAAGTGTGATGCACCTTTGATAATTTGCCCTAGCCCCCTTATTGCAGATGGGCTCAGACGATTAATGCCTGCAGGGGCAGAAATAATCACTATATCTAAATGGGTTACAGACTATTTAAAAATTAATAATCAAAAACGAATGAATAAGGCAGAGCTAATGCTTCGACTCTCTTCGGTCTGGCGTCATTATTATCCAACTGAAGAAGCACATTATTTTTTCAATGCTTTTGAAATCTTTACTGATTTGCGATCGTTTACATTAAGTCTTGATTTATTATCAGAATTTGTAAAAGAACTAGATGAAATTACCACCAAGTCAATACTCATTTTTTGGACATATTTAGAAAATGAAAAAATTATTGATGAGCATAAAAGTTATCAAGTTTTATCGTCCTCGAATGCACCCAAGCCAATCTGGGTTATTGGCTTCAAGCATTTAAGTGGCATTCAAATAGACATGTTTAAAGTTCTCGGAGAGAGAACCGATGTACTTATTTTTTTTCCAAAAGAAGTTTACTTAGAGACTATAAGCAGTGATTGGATTCAGTGGTTAGCTCCCCAGAAGCATTTGACAGTTGAGGCTGTCACTAAGAAAGTAAAAATTATTTATTTCCCTAAAAATAAATTAAATATTACACTCAAGTCTCTAAAGAGGAGAGTATCGCGTTTTGATCTAGCGCTGGCGAGCAATCATTCGACACTTAATTTTCGCCAAGAAGTGATGATTGAAGATCAGTTTTTTAAATCACCAGAAGATCTATTCAAAGTAAGTAGAGAGAAATTAATAGAGAAAATACAAAATAGATTGCAGAATAAAACGAACAGCAGCTCTATCTTAATAAAAGATTTTATCGCAATACTTGAAGAATTAAAAAAAGAATCATTAGATTGTGAAAACTTTATTCTTTTTAAAACAATTTTGCTTTTTGAAAATGCTTTAAATATATACAATGAATTTCAAAAAACATTTGATATGTTTACTTTGAAGGTTATTAAAGTCATTTTAGAGCTTAATTCACCAAGAGTTTCCCTGGCGACACTTTGCTTTGAACCAAAAACCCGATTACTAGAAATTAATGAATTACTTTTTTCAGATAGTAAAATTCCATTAGTTGTGGTGGCTACATCCAATTATGGAGGGCTTAATTCTGGCGAAAGTAAATATAGCGAAAAAATGCTGGAGGCACTTAAGGCCATTGCTCCAATGAAACGAGCAGGTTTGGATTTTGCCTACCTAAAAAGTGAGCTCGTGGAAAATTTAGAGAATCCAAATAATATTCTCTTGTTGGAAGAAGGCTTAGAATTAGTCGATTTAACCTGGAGAGAAATATTAAAGGGATTTGAAATTGAGGAAATTAAAATCAACACAGATTATGTAGCAAAAAGAAGAAATGATTATCTGTCGAGCAAGATTAAGAATGGGGTGCATGTACCAAAAAGTTTTTCAGCTTCTAGAATTCAAACCTATATGGATTGCCCAAGAAAGTACTACTTTACCTATATTGAAAGTCTTGAGCATAGACCAGATGAGAGATTAAAAATAGCTGCAGATGAAATGGGAACTCTTGAACATAAAATCATTGAAAAATATTTTGAAGCT
>CANFNL010000053.1 GCA_947448205.1 Bacteriovoracaceae bacterium | reverse complement strand
TAAGACTCCTGAAACATCGTTAAAAAGATAATGGCAGCCACTGTAGCGCTTTGACCATTGCTCTTTAAAATAGAGAAAATTTTGGGGCCTGTAAGTATCAAAAGAGATAAAACGAAAATTAAAATCCACATCTTCTATCTGATCAAAAAAAATATCAAAGCGCTCTCTTTCTAACTCAGCACTTATGGCCTGATTCATTGGTGCAGTTGATTCAAATCCAAAATCAAAAATAAGATCGGGCTTTTTAAGAAATTTTACTAATGAATCTTTGATCGTTTTATCATCAAGATAATAACCGGGATCTGAAAACGAATTGGGGGTAATATTAATTACCCCCATCGTATTAAATTGCTTAAATTGATTTAAATTCATCAGACCAGTAAAGGATCAAGATTACCTGAGTTTGGCGTCTCCTTTGGAGCAGCCACTTCAGTTTCAACAGCTGGCCTTGTGGGCTTTAAGGGAACACCAATATCGATACCAGCAATAACATCTTTGACTTGTTGAAAATCGATTGTCTCCCAAGACATAAGCGCATGTGCCAGACGATCAAGGCCGTCGCGATTAGATTTTAAAATATTAAGTGCTTGTTTATAATTTTTTTCAACTATGCGATTAATTTCTTCATCAATTTCTTGGGCAGTTTTTTCAGAATAATCTGTAGTCTCGCCCATTCCACTAAATGGAGACATTCCCGATTTATTATAATTAATCGGACCCATTTTTTGAGACATTCCCCACTTACAAACCATATTGCGAGCTAAGCTTGTAGCGCGTTCAATATCGTTACTAGCGCCAGAAGTCATTTGCGTATAAACAATCTCTTCAGCACATCGGCCTCCCATTAAAAAGGCGATAAAATTTTCAGCACGATCATTAGTTAGTGACAACATATCTTCTTGAGGAAGAGTTTGAGTTACCCCTAAAGCACCACCTCGAGGCATAATAGAAACTTTATGAATAGGATCAGTATGAGGAAGGTTCATACCAACCAATGTGTGTCCAGCCTCATGATAAGCGGTCATTAATTTTTCTTTATCAGAGATGACTAATGATTTTCTCTCAGGTCCCATCAAGACTTTATCTTTGGCCTGTTCGAAATCTTCGTTGGTTAATTTTTTCTTATTAAGTCTTGCCGCATTCAAGGCCGCTTCATTAACTAAGTTTGCTAAATCAGCTCCAGTAAATCCTGGAGTTCCTTTGGCGATAACCTCTAAATCAACATTGTCTTCTAGGGGAGTTTTTTTAGTGTGAACCTTTAAGATTCCAAGTCGACCACGAACATCAGGAGCTCCCACCATAACTCTTCTATCAAAACGACCGGGTCTCAAAAGTGCTGGATCAAGAACGTCTATCCTGTTAGTTGCTGCAATTAAAATAACACCTTCATTTGATTCAAACCCATCCATTTCAACAAGAAGTTGGTTCAATGTTTGTTCGCGTTCATCGTGACCACCGCCCATTCCTTGACCTCTGTGACGGCCAACGGCATCGATTTCATCGATAAAGATAATACATGGTGCATGTTTTTTTCCTTGCTCAAAGAGATCGCGAACTCTACTTGCACCAACTCCGACAAACATTTCAACGAAGTCTGATCCAGAGATAGAAAAGAAAGGCACATCGGCTTCACCTGCAACTGCTCTGGCAAGAAGAGTCTTCCCTGTTCCTGGAGGTCCTACCAAGATAACCCCTTTAGGAATTTTTCCACCAAGGGCAGTATATTTTTTTGGATCTTTTAAAAAATCGACGACTTCTTCTAATTCTTCTTTAGCTTCTTGAACACCAGAGACATCGGCAAAAGTAATTTTTTTATCGTGTGGGTTTAACATTCTGGCCCGGGATTTACCAAAGCTCATCGCCTTGCCACCACCGGCCTGAATTTGTCGCAGGAAAAAATAAAAAATGACAATTAAAAGAATCATCGGCCCCCAATTAAGCAGCAATGAGGTGAAGAATGTCTGCTTTTCTTCTTCTTCGTAGACAGGAATGATCCCATTTTCTCGAAGGATATTAAAAGTAGCGTCTCCGGTATTTCCCGTTAAAGAAAAACGCGCGCCTGCTTCATAGCCAGTTTTAAATTTTCCCATGATGGTGTCTTTGCCTTTAAAGACAACTTCATCAATATTTTTTTCCTGAACTGCTTTGACAAAATCAGGGTACTTAATAAATTTATGATTTGTTTTATCGACGGTTGCTACCTTGGCAACCAAGGCCATTAGTAAAATAACGACAATCCAAAGGGTGAGAGTTTTTTGTTGAGGTTTCATTTAATTCCTATTCGTTGATATCTTTAATCTGAAAATCATTTTAAAACATCATACCATTCTATAAACCTAGTATGGAAGAATCAAGTATGACAGCGCTGAGAATTACTTTTTGTTTGCTAACTTTAGGCAAATCGCGCATTTTTCGCTTTAAAAGTGGATAAAAAGAGTACGAGATCTTGTGCTCTTTTAACCACTGGCAGCTCTTAGGGAGCAATGGATGGATTAACTTTGAAGAAAACCCTGGAATTTTGGAATCTATAAAAGTTAGGTAAGGAAAAATGACTTTTTTTGGCGTCATTTTATTAACAAAGCCATCAGTAATCTGCGAAAGCCCTTTTGGGGATTTCAAAACCTCCAGTAATTTATCATCAAAACGTCGATAAAAATCCAGATGAAGATCATTGGTGAATAAAAGATAGTTATCCAAGATAAAAATATTTACTCCACCAGAAAAATGAAGTGGGCCTTTTATTTTGCTTTCTCTAACATCAACTGTGATTTTTTTATGGGCGATGATAAGTTTGTCAACTTCACGGTCAATCTCTCCACGATGAGACTTTGAAAAAAAATGTATCCATTCTTTAATTTGGTCTTTATGGAAGGAGAAATCTATGGATTTTAAAACCACTGAGCCCGAGCTTTCTCTTTTTTCAATAAGCTTAGAGTGTAAAGACTTTGTCTTTGCTAGGGACTGGCTTCTATGCATTGATAATTTTAAGGCAAGCTCATTTTGTCTGGCCACATAATGGCGCAAGTACTGCGGATAACGATTTTCTATTTTACCTGTAAGCGCCTGTCGGAAAAAATTGCGTTCAAAACGAGTGTTTTCATTACTTGAATCCAGGGCCCAGGAAAGCTCTAGCGATCGAGCATAGCGCTTTATTTGATTTTTGCTAACACACATAAAGGGACGAACCATACCGCGATTAAAAACGGGAATACCCAAAGTAGAAGCTAGAGAGCTTTGTTTGAAAGATTGAATCATGCTCCATTCAAATGAATCATCGAGATGATGAGCAGTATAGACCCAATAATTTTTTTGTATGTATTGCTTAAAAACTTCGGCCCTAAGATTTCGGGCAATGGCTTCAAAATTAGCTTGTCCCAGCTCGAGACTAAGTTTAACAATATCAACTTCAAGTCCTAAAAGCTTGCAGTGCTGAAGTACCAAATTTTCTTCGTCGATATTCTCAGGTCTTGTGCCGTGATTAATGTGAAGAACTTTTATCTTTTTAAGGGAAATTCTTTGAAGCACGTACATCAATGCAATGGAATCAACTCCCCCTGAGACGGCAACAATAATGGATTTTGCTGGATGAATTAGATTAAGAGATGCGCTAAACGATGCGACATATTCATTAAATTGTTTAGAAAAATAGCGCGCCTTATCCAATGTTCTCATCTGGTTTAATACCTCGTGATCATAATAGCTTGATGTTCTAAAAAAGCCAGAAATGCTTGAAGTTTTATGAGATATTCTTGACAGATAAAACCCAAGTCTTTAGGATGGAAAAAACATTTTTAGGCTTGGTAGCTCAGTTGGTTAGAGCGATGGATTCATAACCCATAGGTGGGCAGTTCAATTCTGCCCCAAGCCACCAAAAAATATTTCTAAATTCACACCAGCTGTGAAACACTATACTCCATGAAAAGTTTAATTAAAATTATACTAATCGCTGCCACTTTTATCAGCTTACAAGCTTGTGAAAACCAACAAGCAAAAGTTATCGAGGAAGCTCCTCCAAAAACTCAAAAGCTAGAAGTTAGCCCCATAAATATTAAGCAATGTATTTGCCCTCAAGTCTGGATGCCAGTCTGCAGTGTTGAGGGGAAAACCTATTCCAATTCATGTTTTGCCAATTGTGCAGGAGCTAAATTCAAGCAAGGATCTTGCAGTAAAGTCATTACAGATTAATCATTTAATTGGTAGTATTGCAGTCTTTAGCGCCGCAACGGTTTGAGCGTAAGTAAGTTTTGTATAAACGAGTTCGAGTTTTTTAAAAATCTCATTTAATTGATCTCGTGCCGGTACACCTGAAATTTTTAAGAACTCGGTAACAAATTCTTCAACAACTAAAAACATCATTACTATAGGCGATAAGTTAATACTTAATCCATCTTTAAAGCCCACTCCAGTTTTAACACCGTGGTGCTGGCGAATGAGCTCGGAAACTCCCATCGGGACCTGAGGGAACTGATCAACAATATCGGCCGATAGGTTAGCATGATTGAGCACCAGAGCCGTATCCTTGGAATTAAGATCAGCCACTTGAAGTTCTTCTTTGGAGGAAATTTTCATCAAATGGTCTGACTTCAAAGATATATCATGAAAATAACAAATATAAGTTATTTTCTCTCTGACAATAGCTGATCCCCATTCAAAGTTTTTTAAAATTTTATTGAGTAATAAATTGGACAAATAAACATGAGAGTAAGCATAAGATAATTTATTTTGAGTGAGCAATTTCAAGTAATCTGCCATGGCGTTTTTTTCACCAACCACGTTTTGCATAACTTTTAAATTTTCTCCAACTAATTCAATAGTGCGCTCATCAATGCCCAGACTTTGCAATCTCTCTAAAGTGACATCGTAAACTTCAGAACTAAGTTGAAGTTTCGCTTCAGGTTGGATGCCGGTGTCAAGCAGGCGAATAGTCAATTTATCTGTAGCATAATTAACAAATTGTGAAAAATGCTCTTGAGGAATATAAAAATCTTTTAATCCCGAATTGCGGTATCTTTCAACATCTTCCCTTTTGAAATTATCAGTAGCATTGATTCGTTTTATATATTGAAATTCTGTTTCAGATTTTTTAACTCTGATATAAACATCACAACCAAGACTTGTTTCAGTGATATTGAGAAAATATTTTAACGGAACAGGAAGAAATTCTAATTTGCTTTCTATTGAACTTTTCAAGGGTGCTTTATCGAGTAATTTTCCAGATAATTCAATTAGAAATTTCCAGGAATTATGGGCTTCAACATTTGTTTCAAACTTATAATTAGATCTCGTTTGTCCAACAACTATCAGCGGTGATTTATAGGCTTTTTCGACTAGATAAGCAGTTAGCTCTGAAATAGCTAATCCTTCTGTTTCTCTAACAATAAATAAATCAATCGATGGTAGAATTTCAATGAATGCAATCGCATCTTTGACATCATTTTTTTCAATCACGTCAAAATCATAATATTTCATCAAGTTTAATTTTATAACTTTACTTAATTCTAAGTTACTCTCAATTAACAAAACTTGACTCATGATTATCCCTGATTGTTCACCCTAGATTCGGCTTGTGCATAATTGAACTTTACTGATTTTTCTAAACAAATCAAAAGCAAATTGCCGTAATAGCAAAAAATAAAAATAATCTTTTGCGCAGATACTTCGGGATTACTGTAATAAATTTAACGGTCATTAGCTAAATAGTGATTTTGTAATTGCCCTGGCAGCTAAAAGCGAAAAAGTATAACCATTTTTATATAAACCACTAATTAAATAGAGTGTTTGTTGAGGATCGATGGAATTAAAAAAAGCTCGTCTTCGAATACCTTTATGGCGCTGACCTGTGATAATTTTATAGTCGGAAAAGCTACCGAGATTGAAACTTAAAAGAGATTGTATGTGAGTGAAAATGTTTTTAAGCTCCACGAAATCTGCCGAATGAAAACCACCTTTTTTAGAAGTGCTACCTAGGATCATTTTGTTATCAGAATTTCTATAAATTAAACTGTGACTATCAATAGTAAAATAAAAAGAATTTCGATTAAGATCTACTGTGCGCTCAAGATAAGTCCCAGCTACAACTTCAGATTTTTCTAAAACTTCACTTAAATCAAAAAATTGAGAAAGGATTTTTGAATAGGCTCCTGTACAGAGAACTATTTTTTTTGCCAAAAGAATCTCACCGCCAATCTGATGGCATTCATAAAGTCCATCATTATTTCTTTTAACAGCACTTACGAAAGCTTTTCTTCTATCTATATTTTGAAGATTGATAAATTCATCAAACCATGAGGAATAAAGTTCAGGAGAAATCAAAAAAGAGTTGAGTTTTGTGCCTTCAAATTCTTCTTTTAACAAGGGATGATTAAGTTTACTTAAACTTTTATAGCGTCGAAGCATTTTTCCTTTTTCTTTTTCCGTAGTATAGGTCACAAACCGCTCAACACTCTCTACTCCTTTAGGGGAGTGATTAATTATAAAATTTTCGAAAAGAAAATAAGACTCTCTTAACTCCTCTCCAAGCTCACTAATCCCCTCCTCTATTCCAGAGAGTGAAACAGTGGCCGTGGTCTTTAGAGAACAAGAGGGGGTAATTTCCTCTGAATAGACTTGAGCAACAGAAAAATTCTGACTTTTCTTATCATTATTAAATATTTCAAACAATAAAGTCTGCGCTGCAAGACCATTTCCCACAACAATTAAATCATAAACCACACAACTCCCCAGAAAATCATTATTTTACTCTCATTCAATGATAGCGTATTGCCAAGAGTTTTTAAAATGATTATCGTTTTTTCCACACATTTCATAACTATTCCTAAAAGGAGAAAAGATTTATGTCACTTGAACAAAGCGCTGTTGTTTTTGCTGCCCAAGAAACAAATATTAATGCGCGATCGGTTCTGGCCGTTTTAAATCTGATGATCACAGAACAATGTACTGTCCCCTTCGTGGCGCGCTACCGAAAAGAAGTCACAGGCGATATGGACGAAGTACAAATTAGGGCCATTCAAGAATCTTATGAAAACTATATAGAAAGAGAAAAAAGAAGAGAGTATATTTTAGATGCTATTAAAAAGATGGAACAACTCACTCCTGAATTAGAAAAAAAATTAAAAGCAGCTTCAACAATCAATCAACTAGAAGACCTCTACGCGCCTTACAAAGCTAAGAAAAAATCAAAAGGTATGGCGGCCATCGAAGCTGGGCTAGAACCACTAGCTGAAATTATTTTAACTACATCTAAAAATAAAATTGAATTAAAAGCTGAAATTGCAGACAAATTCAACAAGCCTGAATTTAAAATCACAAATTTTGAAGAAGCCTATAGCGGAGCATTTGATATTATCATTGAGAAAATGGCCCATGATCCGGAAACAAAAGAAATTCTGCGCAAAGATTATTGGAGTGATGCTCTTATAAAATCTTCTAAAAGAGACAAAGCCGAACAAGAAGATAAAGACTGGATGAAATACAAGGATTATTTTGAATTTTCACAAAAAGCCTCGGAGCTCAAAGAGCCAAAAGCAGGACACCGCTTTTTGGCCATGAGAAGAGGAATGACTTCAAAAACTCTTAAAGTCGATGTTGTTTTCCCAGAAGAAATCGCTTTAGGTTTATTGAAAAAAAGATTTTTTTCAAATCCGACTTTAGGATGTCTTCAAGATTTAGAATTAGGGGCAAAAAAAGCTTACGTAAATTATATTCATCCAAGTCTAGATCTGGAAATAAAATCAGAACTCAAAAGAGTTTCTGATGAAACTGCTATAAGTGTATTTGGAATCAATCTTAAAAACTTATTGCTTCAACCTTATCTTGGTCCAAAAGCTGTTGTCGGTGTAGATCCAGGAGTTCGCACAGGCTGCAAAATTGCCATTATTGATAATACTGGTAAATTTTTAGCAGATTGCGTGATTTATCCTCATGAACCACAAATGAAAGTTAAAGAATCGGCCACAGTATTAAGCGCTATAATTGAACAATTTAAAGTTTTCCATATTGCCATTGGCAGTGGAACTTTTGGAAGAGAGACACTTACTTTTATTCAAGAACACGTTAAGGCAGTCAAAGAAGGAAGAGTTCAAGCGACACTGATTTCTGAAGCAGGGGCTTCAGTTTATTCAGCCTCGGAAATTGCTCGAGAAGAATTTCCCGACAAAGATCCAACGGTAAGAGGAGCGATTTCAATTGCTCGTAGATTTCAAGATCCTCTTGCAGAATTAGTTAAAATTGATCCAAAATCAATTGGAGTTGGTCAATACCAGCACGACGTTAATCAGGCCCGATTAAAAAAATCTCTTGAAGGCGTAGTAGAATCTTGTGTTAACTACGTTGGAGTAGATTTAAATACTGCTTCTGCTCCACTTCTCTCCTATGTCTCAGGCATAGGTCCTGCCTTAGCAGCTAATGTGGTTAAATTTCGTGAAACAAATGGTGGCTTTAAAAATAGAGCTGAAATTTTAAAGGTTCCAAGATTTTCAGCAAAAATATTTGAGCAGTCTGCCGGATTTCTAAGAATTTATAACGGCGAAAATCCACTCGATGGAACATTTATTCACCCTGAACGCTATGAAGTGCTTTCCAATTGGGCAAAAAACAATGCCACACTTTTAAGTGATTTAGTCAGCAATAAAGATATTATTTCAAAACTTGAAAAAGACTATCAATTCAAGACTGACTTAGGTGAATTTACATTTAATGATATTGTAAAATCTCTTAAGGCTCCTTCGCAAGATCCAAGAACAGAATTTAAATCTTTCGAGTACAGAAAAGACATCTCAAAAATTGGCGATCTAAAAATTGGTGAATGGTATCCAGGACTAGTAACTAATATCACTCAATTTGGAGCATTTGTAGATATTGGAATTAAAGAAAATGGTCTGCTTCATGTCTCGCAAATTTCAGATACCTTTGTAGAAAATGCCATGACGGCACTCAAGGTAGGTCAAGAAATTAAGGTTCAAGTTTTGGAAGTTGATTTTGAAAGAGGCAGAATATCTCTAACAGCTAAAAAAGGTGGTGAAGTTAATCGAAGTGCTTCAACGGCGAATGCAAACTCTGGGGCCAGACGTCCTCAAAGTGCTCGCCCAGAATCTGCTGCCAGTGTCCCAGTGCCAAATTTAAAAAATAATGCTTTTGCTGGATTAAAAAATCTAAAAATATAATTATGTAAATGAGCGGACATGGTCGAGAAGACTGTGTTCGCGCTTAAACTGGTTGAGAGCAAAATTGACAAAAAGAGAAGAGATTAAATAAGGAACTAAAAAAGAAATAAGGAGCCCTCTAAAGGTAATTAGAATAGGAATTTTTCGATCCACAAAAACATCTGGCATAATCTCTGGGGCATAATGATCAAAGAAATAAAGAAAAATAAGTCCTACCAGCACTCCACTTATAATTGATAAGAAACTCATCAAATGGAGAAAATATTTGGTAGATCGATTAATTTGCTCAAAAGAAGCTCCTAAAATCCAGAAACTCGAAAGATCAGTTTTTATTTTATTAAAAAAGATCAAAAGCCCTGAAGAAATACATAATGAAACGAGCAAGCTCATCGCTGCAAATAAAAAAATCATCACAGTGCTCTCTAAATTTAGGGCCCAAACCAATGTTTTATTTTGATCTTCCCATGTTTTAAATTGAACCCATGAAGGCATGAGAGAGCGGAGATGTTCAAAATTGCTATCAGAGTAGATTCTAATTCGATTAATCGATCTAGACTGAATGAGATTTTGAATAAGCGGTAATCTTACCCACAAATGATAAAAATCAATTTCTGGTACATCAGAACTAAAAGTTTTATTAATTTTTATTGACTGGCTTCTTGGGATATCACCCATTAGGGCATCAACATGGGCCGGAGAAATCAGTTGTAATAATTCAGGTGGGGCCACTCCAACTTTGTAAGCAAGCTCTGTGGGGATAAGAGCATCAAAATGATCCTCATTAGATAAAAATTTTGGTAAATCAGAATTCAGGTCAATTCCATGAACAATAACTGGAGCAATATAAGTTTGGTAACGAAGTAAAAGCTCTATTTCATACTCTTTGGAATATTTTAAATGCTCATTTTTTAATATCTTTTCTAAATTAATGAGCCTGACATCGCTATCATTAGTTTTTAGTATAATGATTGCTCTGCCCAAGTAAGCTTTTGAGCGCTCCATTAATTTATTTTGAAGTCCCCCCATCGTACTTTGAAGCACAATGAGAGCAAAAGAAGATATAAATAATCCAACGACTGCTAAAATAAGCAGTCGTTGGCGATTTTTGGCAGAGGTAATATAAAAGAAAAAATATTTCAGATACGTGATGAACATTTTGGCTAACTATTTCTTTTTTTCATAAAAAGTTGTTTTACTTTCAACGAGATCCACTAAGAAATCACTGGCCTGGTAGCGATCTTTATCCACCGACTCGCTAAAAGAATTCAAGGCCGCAAGAATTTTATCTAGCCCTTCTGAATCGGCATAACGGAGTAATCCACCTCGAAATGGAGGAAAACCTATACCAAAAATCAAGCCTAAATCAACTTCACCGGCAGTGGAGACAATACCTTCTTTTAAAATAATGGCCGCTTCATTAATCATTGGAAGAAATAAGCGCATCTGTATATCGGTCTCGCTCATATTCTTTTTAGTTGAAGGCAAGAGGGATTCAACCTCTGTATTAGCACCGCTCACTTTTCCTTTTTCATCATAGAGATAAAATCCTTTAGCATTTTTTTTGCCAAGAAAATTTTTCTCTAATAACTTGTTTGAAAATTTTGAAGGATGGGCACGCTCACCGAGGCCCTCGTGCATGACCTTAGCAACTTTTACACCGACATCAATTCCTACTTCATCTAAAAGTCGACAGGGCCCCATGGGCATACCAAAATTGAGTGCGGCTTGATCAAGATCTTTAATAGAGACACCTTCTTCCAAGAGAAATCCAGCTTCATTTAAATAAGGCATAAGAATTCTATTAACTAAAAAACCAGGTCCATCTTTGACGATAACTGGGGTTTTTTTCACTCGAAGAACCCATTTATAAAGGGCTTCAACTGTTTCCGGGTCGACCTTACTGTGAACAATAATTTCAACTAAAGGCATTAGATGTACTGGATTAAAAAAGTGAAGACCGGCAAAACGCCCTGGATACTCCAAAGCTTTAGACATTTCTTCAACTGACAATGAAGAGGTATTGCTGGTTAAAAGACATTCATGATTAACGTATTTTTCAACTTCTGAAAAAACTTTTTTCTTGATATCCATATTTTCAACAACGGCTTCGATCACTAAATCAATTTTTTTAAAACCGCTATAATCGAGTTGGGCGGTAATTGATCGCTGCTTTCTTTCAAATTCATCAGGAGTGATTTTTTTACGTTTAAGTGCACCTTGAAAATTTTGTGAAGATTGTTTTAGACCTAAGTTTAAGGCATCGGTTGTGAGATCTTTCATAATTGGATGCATTGAGGCATCGGCCATAAGCCATGCTATTCCCCCACCCATAGTTCCGGCCCCTAACGCCGCTCCACGCTCTAGTGTTGGCAAATTTTTTGTACTTTTAGGCCCGTTATATTTTTTTACGGCCTCGGACATAAAATAAATATGCTGTAAATTTTTACTCTGCTCGCTTATGGCCAACTCTCCAAATGCTTGCGCTTCAGCGGCAAGATAACTCGTGCGCCCTTTCATCATCCCTGAATCCATTACATCAAGAATTTTTAGTGGAGCCTGATAAAAACCATTTGTTTTTTTAAGTACACTTTCACGAACTTTTTGAAAAATAATTTTTCGGGTGACAAAATTCTCTGTGGCCAACTCCTTCATTGATTCCGAAAGACTTATTGCCTTTGCTTTTTGCTCTAAAAATTTCGGTGCCATAAAAACTAAATTTTCACTGGGATAAACTTCGGCCACTAAGCCTATGCGTTTAGCTTTATCAGCTCGAAGCGTTTTTCCCGTTAAAATCATATCCAAAGCATTGGGAAGTCCTATTTTTCTGGGAAGTCTATATGTGCCACCAAAGCCAGGAATAAAGCCTAATTTGACTTCTGGTAAACCTATTAAAGTTTTAGGTGAATTAGAAGCTAGGATAACCTTACATGCCAGAGAAAACTCTAATCCCCCACCCAAACATACACCATCGATACAAGCGATTGTTGATATAGGCAGATCCTCAAGGCGATTATAAATATTTTGTCCTTGCTCTGCTTTGTCAGCAGCTTCTGATTCCGTCGTGAGTGAAGAAATAAGATTGATGTCGGCACCAGCTAAAAAACAGTTTTCTTTATGGGAAAAAAAGATGGCCCCTTTTAATTCTTGAGACTTGTTATGAAGCTCTTCGATGATAGAAGTTAATTCTAGCATGGTCTCAATATCAAGAGAAGTCATCGACCTAGGGTTATTAAAACCAAAGCCAACATAGGCAACTCTACCTTGTTTAATATCTTTATACTCTAGACTGATTCTTTTGTATGACATAGTAATCTCTCTTTTTTAAGTTCTCATTAAATTTTCAACAACTACAGCTCCACCTTGACCACCGCCTATGCAAAGTGAAGCCAGACCATAACGAGCTTTTCTTTTTTTAAGCTCGTGAATAAGAGTGACGATGAGACGAGAACCAGTTGAACCAACAGGGTGACCAAGAGCAATACCTCCACCATTGACATTAACTTTAGACCAATCGAGTTCTCCCCAAGCGCGATCGACATTAAACTTAGCAGCTACATCTTTATCTTTTAAACCGATAGAAACTGCGAGGATTTGAGCAGCAAAAGCTTCATTGAGTTCAAATAAATCAAAATCCATAAGACCTAACTGAGTCCGTCTCATCACTCCATCCATCGCTAAAAGAGGCCCCATTCCCATTCTCTCTGGCTCTAGGCCATGAAAATGATAATCGGTCATCTTTGCCATAGGAGTGAGATTATATTTTTTAAGAGCTGTTTCTGAAACAAACAATAAGGCAGAGCCACCATCAGTGATAGGACAACTATTTCCAACAGTCACTGTTCCGGATTTCTTATCAAAATAAGGCTTCATTTTACTTAAGCCTTCTACTGTTGAATTATCTCTTGGGCCGACATCATCAACTAAAAGTTTTGTCAGGGCACCACCAATAGTTATGGGAAGAATTTCATCTTTAAATCTTCCACTCCTAGTGGCAGCGACAGCTTTTGCGTGTGAGTTATTTGCATAGGCATCTTGCATCTCTCGCGTAATTTTTAATTCGCGTGCAAGAAGCTCTGCCGTTTGCCCCATATTGAGTCCGCAAAAGGGATCTGTTAAGCCTTGCTCAATAGCGACAATAGGAGTGAGGTAATTGGGTCTAAAAGCACTCATGGCCGAAAGTTTTTCGCCGACTGATTTTGCTTTGAAGAGCTTAGCAAAGAGTTCTGTCATTTCTTTATTATACATAAGAGGCATTTGCGACATTGACTCAACACCGCCGGCCACAATAATATCGGCCCGTGCGCTAGCAATTTTAATAAAAGCTTGAGAAACTGCCTCCATTCCTGAAGCACAATTTCTATGGACAGAATAACCAGAAGTTTTTTTATGAAGTCCTGCTTCAAGTGCAATAACTCTTCCGACGTTAGGATATTTTGCAGGAGTGCCAGTGTTTCCGAAAATGACTTCGTCGACGCAATCAGTGGGTATATCAGTGTTGTCGATAAGATGTTTTACAAGATAGGCACCAAGATAGGGAGCTTGTACATCTTTTAAATCTAAACCGGATTTGGCCTGAGGGGTTCTTTTACCATCAACAATATAAACGTCTCTCATTGACATAATTCTCTCCATGAATTTAGGGGATCAATTAAATATGATTAAAGTCTAAGGGATAATAAGTATTAAATAAAGAAGGGAAATAAGATGTTTGCCAATTAAAACAAAACAATAGTGGATAAAAAAAAACGGGCATCCAAAATGGTGCCCGCTTGTTAAGATTTGGTTATGAAAGGATTAGCTTTTTCTAATTAGAATCTCACTACTAAGCCGGCCGCAAAAGTTCTTGTATCAGAATCTTCCATCGATTTTGTGACGTTTTGTAATCTCACCTGATCGGGATTGCTATTGGTTGTATTAGCATTGCTTGAAAGTGCTGCACTTAAAACTTTTGAGTAAGAGAGATCTATATTAAATCCAACTGAATCATTGAAGTCAATTTCAGCACCAAGTTTTACTCCGGCTCCCATTGCCGTTGAGGTAAAGCCTTCGTTTCCATAACTAACTCCGTTATAAGAATACCCATTTCCAGCATCGTTATACTTTAAATTAGATCTGTTGAAACTAAGAGATCCACCAATGAAAGGTTTTACTTTTGATTCAACCGTTAAGAAAAATTTACTACTGCCTTCAATGGCCAACTTATCGTAAGACATTTTTCTTCCAAGGCCAAAGCTATTATAGTAAGTCGAGTTGACTTGAGTTCCTGAATTTAAAAAATCATTGGCAATATCTGTAATATCTAGTGTTGTATAGCCAAGCCCTAACCCCACGCTTAGTTGTGACATGATAAAAGTTTCTAAACTGGCGCCAATATTCATTTTTGATTCAAAATCAATTTTATCACCTTTAATTGCCGAAGCTCCAATAAAAGGGATAACTCTAGATTTTTTGATCTCTTTAACTGGCTCTTTTTCAACTTCTACAATTTTTTCAATCACCGTTGGAGCAGCAACAACTACTGGTTGTGGAGCAACTGGAGCAACTGGAGCAACTGGAGCAGCTTGAGTTACTGGAACTTTATCTTCGTTAAGATTATTTAAATTTTTTCCAAAAGCATCTTGAAGTTTATTAGTTAAGGCAATTTCTTGCTTTATTCTGATATCTTCAATTTTCTTTTCTACCATAACCTTATTTTTTTCTTCTAACTTCTCTCTACTTTTACGTAGACGCTCTGAAGCTGAAAGCTTTCCGTCAATATTCATTTCATCCATTTGAAGGGCATCATCAGCAGCATCTAACATATCGTCTTGAGCGTGTGCCTTAGGAGCAGAAATTCCCGCTAATATTGCTGTCGCTAAAAATAGACTCATAAAAGTTAATCGTTTGTTTTCCACTTTCAGTTTCATAACTTCTCCTTAGGCCATACGTCTTGGAAGCTAGCTTCGATCAAGACTAATTAAAAAAATAACTCTGCCTTTATATCAGTTCAAAAATTAAACACATCATAAATCTTTATGCTGTGAAGATTTTACATATTTTGGCTTAATCACTTTTATTTTTTAAAAGGGAAGTATCGAAATTTTTTTCCGGACCCTACTGGCTTGATTATGCTATTGATCTTACAAAGTAATGTATTAGCTAATGCCGGTTTATCACATTTAGTAATATCACCTAAGTACTTAGTTTTTATGTATCCTAGAAGGGAGGTTATAAGGGCAGTCATAACCAATAAAAGCAGTAAATACTCAACGACTGTCTGGCCTTTTTGGGATTCTTTGCTATTTAAGCCAAAATATTTCAAAGGCTATCTCGCAATTTCTTTATTTCAATCAAAGAAGAAAAAGTTCCTAAGGCATCTTCGTTATAAGGTCCGAAATAGAGAACATTTTTAAGACGTGAAAAAATTAAAGGTGCGCTATCTTCTAAAACATCTACAATTTTAGTGCTAAAATGAGCTTCCAATCTTTTATGGGCGTTATAGTCTTTATCCTCGATAAAAACATCGAGAGTGAATTTCATTTTATGTTGAATAATTTCAAGAGTATGTTCTGGAAAAAGAAATTTCAAATCCAAGGCCAAAAGCATAAGGACACGCTGAGCAATAAAATCAACTTTAGATCCCTCGCGCTTTATCATGATAATATTAAAAACAGCTTCTTCATTTTTAAAATTCACTTCCCAAAATGGCCTTTCAGTTCCAATTTTCATCGGTGAAGAAAAGATAAGTT
>CANFNL010000052.1 GCA_947448205.1 Bacteriovoracaceae bacterium | reverse complement strand
TGGTGATTATTGGAAGGGAGCCGATGATAAATTAACCGAGCTAGCTGGGCAGCAGGCAGTTCAAAGAGAAGGTTTAAGTAAAGCTCAAAAAATAAAAAAAGATATTACAAGCTTTTATAAAGATATTGATGAAGCTAAGGGAAGAATTGAGAGAGTTGCTAAAGAAATTGAAAAATCACAGCAGCTTCTACCAGGTCAGATTTCGGATACGGAAAATATTAGTCTCTTAAGAAGAATGGCCGAGGATGTAAATATAAAAGAACTAAGCATTCAGCCTGATCGCGATGATGATCGAGGCTTTTATATAGCCCGAAAATATAGATTTCGCGCAAAGGCTACATATTTACAATTTTTAATTATGTTTGAGAAAATTTCTGAAAATAAAAGAATTTTAAATGTTGCTGAATTAAATTTCAAAAAATTAGACCAGCCCCAGAGAAGTAAGTTCCAGTTGATTGATGGAGAATTTTTATTGGAAGCATACCGATACAATTCGTCATATAAAGAAGATCGAGGTATTGAAAAAATAGAGCAAGAGTTTAAGTCAGAAAAAAAACTGGAGCAAGTAGTTCCAAATAAGAAATTTCGATCTAAAAAAGTGAATGATGGAGAGGTGATATGAAGTTACTCGTTTTATCACTTTCAATATATCTCACTGGAGCTATTGTTAAAGCTCAAGATGGAAACCAAGAAGCTGGCACCACTGCCTATAGTCTTTATAAAAGTAAAACCTATGTTAAAAACCCCTTAGACTTAAGGGATCCTTTTAAGCGCAGAATAAGTAAAAAGAAAGCTCATCAACACTCAAAAAGTCACGAGTCTGGTTATTATACTAATGTGAATGAATCTGTAGAAAATAAGCCTGTTGAAAGTTTAAAAATTGTTGGAATAATGATAGGTGCTGAACGAAGAGCTATGGCTAAAATTTCTGGATCTAAGGCAGGTGAAGATTCAGTCTTTCTTATAAAAGAGGGCATGAAAATAGGTCCAAATGGAGCAGAAGTGAAAGCAATTCTTCCAGGCGGAATTGTTTTGGTTGAAAAAATTCGAAATGTTTATGATCAAGATGAGTATCTAGAAACAGTAATCCCATTATCAAACTAGTAGAGCACTCAGGTATTATCATTTTAAAAAAAAGATATATTTTCCAAAATGATGATATAATTTAATCAAGTCTTCACTATTTTTCGAAGATAAACATGATGACTTAGGGATGAGTTGCATGAAAAAAGGATTTTTTCTAAGTGTTTTAATTTGTAGCATGAGTTTCATCTTTGCAGCGCAAGCTACAGAAATGAAGTCCATTAATTTTAGCCAAAAAGGTGAAGTTAGTGAACTTGAATTTATGTTTGACATGAACGATGTTCAAGCAAGTAAGTTTCAACTTAAAGATGATAAACAAATTATTGTAGATTTACCCAATGTCACTGCTTCTGAGAAAGTAATGAAAGCATTTGATACATCTGAATTCTCTGGAGGAGTTGTCTTTGTTAAAGCTTATAAAAAACCAAAATCTAACAATGATATAAGAGTTGCAATTCAGCTACGAGATAATGTTAGATCGATGCTTGTTAGAAGACAAAACAAGGTAATTTTGCAGATAGAAAATCGCTACGGTGTATTTTCTCAAAATAAACTCGAAGATAATCAATCACTAAAAGAGAAAGTTTCTGATACTTCTTCGACACAATCATCTAAATTAAATATTCCTAAATCTGATTCGATAGAAGATATTCTTGAAAATATCACTCTCTCAGGCCGAAAAAAATATATTGGTAAAAAAGTAACAATGAATCTTAAGGTTGTTAAGCCAGATGAAATATTGAAAATGATAGCTGACACCTCTGGCTTTAATATTATCATTACAGATGATGTTCGAAAAATTGGAGCCATATCACTAAACTTAAGTGATATCCCTTGGGATCAGGCCCTTGATACTGTATTAGAGATGAATAAATTAGTGGCGAAAAAAAATGGAATGATTCTTCTGGTAAGCACATTAGAAGTTGCTGCCAAAGAACGAGAAATAGAGAAAAAAACTAAAGAGGCACTTGTTGCACAAGAGCCACTTTTAACAAAAATATTTCCAATAAGTTTTGCCGTCATTACAGATTTAAAAAATATTTTATCTGAGTATTCTTCAGATAATCCTTCTTCATCGACGGGCACTAGTTCTGGTGGAACAACGAAAAGAGGTAAGATAAGTATCGATACAAGAACTAACTCTCTCATTGTTAAAGACACTGCAGAAGTTATTGAAAGAATGAAGAAAATTGTCGAACTTTTAGACGCCCAAACTCCACAAGTATTGATTGAGTCAAAAATCGTAGAAGTGTCCGAACGTTATAGTAAAGAAATAGGGTTAGAAAATGGCCTAGGATTTGGTTACGATCCATTCAGTGCTTCACTTTCAGGACCTAATGGTGCCAATAGCGGAAGCTTTTCTTTTAGTTCAGCGCCCGATTCAACAAAATCACTATTTGGTTTATCTATTATAAGATTTAACAAACTAATTAATTTAGATTTTAAATTAAAATTAATGGAAAGTGAATCAAAAGGTAAGATCGTCTCTAGCCCAAAAGTAATTACTAAAAACAACATGGCCGCAACAATAAGCCAAGATGATACAAGTTATTTTCTTGAAAAAACAACTTCTGTTACAGCAGTGGGAAATACAGTTTCGGAAGCATGGAAGGGGCAAGCTTCTAAATTAGAGCTCTCTGTCACACCCCAAGTAACTAATGAAGGATCAATCTCTTTAGATGTCTCTGTAAAAAAAGATTCTCTTAACCCAGTATCTCAATCAGGAGCACCGGCCGATGAAGTTAAACGCAATATCAAAACACAAGTTCTCGTCGATAATGGTGCGACAATTGTTATAGGGGGAGTCTATTCATATTCACAATCAGAGAACCATTCGGGAATTCCTTTTTTAAAGGATGTGCCACTCATTGGTTGGCTTTTTAGAACGAAATACAATCCTGCAACTGTTAAAAAAGAGCTAATTATTTTCCTTACACCAAGAATTATCAACCAAGAAGAAGCTGGCTTAATTGATAGAGGCTAAATTCTTATGAGTAAGGATAAAATTCAACTCCTCTCGCCACTTTTTTTGAAGTACCAAAGTGATTTTGAAAAAAATCCTCGATCCCGTGTCTTTGCCCCACTAGCAGAGGCTTATAGAAAACTTGGTATGACTGATAAGGCAATGGAAATTCTATCAAATGGAATACGCTTTCATCCCACATACACAATGGGTTATTTAGGATTAGCATTTTGTTATTTCGATCTTAAGCAATTTAACCTTGCCTATTCAACTTTAAGGCCCCTACTTGAAACAAATAGAGATAATATACGACTGCAAAAATTATTTTCTGAAATCTGTATTGAGCTCGGAAAAAAAGAAGAAGCACTCGAGACATTAAAATATTTGCTATTTATTAATCCGCGGGACAAAGCAGTTGGGGAATTAGTTCAGAATCTTGAAAAAGAAATAGAAGAGCGCTTTCGCCCAAATCATAAGCCTATTATGATTCCATCTGAACTTTTAACTGAGCAGAATTATGATTCTAATAGGGGATCGTTATTTGATATTCAAAAATTAAATCAATCAAAGGAAGTTTTAGAAAATGATTTTGATGACTGGATGGCCCTAGATTTAAATCATGAAATAAAAATAGAAGAAAGACAAAACATAAAAATGATTCCTCAAGCGACAAATTATGACAATTGGAATCTCAATAAGGCAAGCGAGCTGAATGATTCGCATTCATTGAAGGAAAAAGATTCCTCAGCGCCTTTACTAACCCACACACTGGTTGATTTATATTGTGGACAGGGCCATATTGAAAAAGCACTTGAAGTCTTGGAGAAAATTCTTCTTCTCAATCCGAATGATCAAAAAACTTTAAATAAGATAATAGAAATTCGGGGACTAATCGAGCCACTAGAGCAATACGATTTAAAAGAAGTTGATCAAGAAAAAGAATCTGTATTAAAGCCTAAATTAGCTGAATTGAATCAAGTTGAAGATACGACTGAGGAAGATGGCAGAAGAGTGCTTATGAATTTGATTGATGAGAGGCTTGGTCCTATAGAACTACAAGATGAGTCAGATATAAAAAATTCTAAGCGTTTGCTAGAAAATAAATTATCCCTTTTTCTAGAGAAAATACAAAAAAGAGCACTGGATTATCAATCACGCATTTGATAATTTGTAGTCATGACCAACACAAACATTCCGAAAAAATTTTTGATTATAAATGGCCCAAACCTCAATAAACTTGGCACGAGAGAGCCTGAAATTTATGGATCTCTTACTCTGCAAGAAGTTATAAACTATACAGAGCAAAAATTATCCCAAAAAAATTGCAGTTGCACTTGGTTTCAATCAAATATTGAAGGTGAGTTGATAAATCGTATTCAATTAGCTGTAGATCAAGATTTCAACGCCTTAGTTATTAATCCTGGTGGGTATTCACATACCAGTGTAGCTCTTTTTGACGCTCTCCAAATGATAAAAATTCCTATTATTGAGGTCCATATATCTAATACTCATAAGAGAGAAGAGTTCAGACAAGTAAAGTTGACGGCAAAGGCTTCAACAATCATAATGGAGGGCCTTGGCAAAGATGCTTATTTAATGGCCATTACGTCTCAGCTTTTGTAAAAAAAGACAAAGAAATTCAACGGGGAAAAGTTATGATCGATACAGGCGACATGAAGAAAGGTCTAAAAATGGAATTAGATGGGAAACCATACGTAATTCTCAAATCTGAGTTCACTAATCCAGGAAAGGGTTCAGCATTTGTGACAGCTAGAATAAAAAATTTAGAAACTGGACAAGTAATTGAGAGAACATTTAAATCAGGTGTTTCAACCAACGCCACTGTTCCTGATCTTGATGAAAAACAAGTTGAGTATATGTATGCCGACACTGAAGGCTACAATTTTATGGATCAATCAAACTTTGAAACAATCCATTTAACGACAGAGCAAGTAGGCGATGATCGGTATTATTTACAAGAAGGTGCAAAGCTCATAGTTCTTTACTATAAAGGTCGCCCTATCAATATTGAACTTCCAAACTTTATTATCCTAAAAGTTGTAGAAACTGATCCAGGTCTTAAGGGCGATACAGCGGCCGGAGCTATGAAAAAAGCAGTTATGGAAACAGGTTTACAAGTACGTGTTCCTCTTTTTATTAAAGAGGGTGAAATGTTAAAAATTGATACTCGCACAGGTGAGTATATGGAACGAGCTGCTAAGTAATTTAATCAACAATTTTTCAAAATCTTTAGAGGGGCAATATTTCGCCCCTCATTCTAATCTAAAATATCAGTTAAAATAAAAACAATCTCAATAACTTATGACACTCATGGGGCTTAATGACCGAGAACATCTTGTGGACATCTGTTCTATCTGAAATAGAGAGAGCATTGCCAAATATAAAAACACTTGAGGAATCCCAAATCCTTATAAATCAATTTGAAGAAATTGATGAAAAATATAGAGATGAGAAATTTCCAAATCTTTATTTAAGCCTTTGGAAGCTCGCAAAGAAATTGGGAAAAATTGGAGTTGCAAATAATTATGCAAAAAAATCTTTAGACTATTTAATTAAATTCAAACGAATTCCCCAAATAAAATCACTATTGATTCAATTAAATAACGAGGGAATGCTAAAGAAAAAATTGAAAATATACCAACAGCAATTGAATATTCTTGAAGGAATTAAAATAATAATTACCGATGAAAACTTGAAAGAATTTGATCTCTTTATAGAGCATCCTGATCATTGGAAATATTCATCAGAATTTTTATTGTCTTTTTTATTGTTAGATGAAAATTGGCCTACCGAAAACTGGAAATATGCTTATGAATATATTCTCAAAAATAAATTTAATGGCCAACTCTTTTCACTGCTTTATGAAAAAGCAGCAGAGAAGAAAAAAAACAACTTTGAGAAAATGTTCTTAGCCGTTTTAAAAGCTAAAAATATTAAAATTAATAGTACAAAAAAAATAGAAAATAAGAGTGATTTTACAAAAAAAGAAAATCTAGTTTTTAATTACGATCAAGTGGCCATGGATTTGATTTCGGGAGCCACTGAGCCGAGCAGTGAAGAGCAAAGAAGGGTTATAAATTCTTTAAAGTTTATTTCTGAAGCTGAACTTTTAAATAAAGGACAGGAGATGATAGTTGCATTTGAATTATTGGGGATGGAAGAAGTCGTTTTAATTTTATGTGAAAAAGTATTAAGTGTCTTAACGGATATTAAGCAAAGAGCGAGTACTTATTTTATCTGGGCTCAAGCCTATTGCAATTGTGGGAAATTCTATAAGGCGATCGATTTAATTGATCAGGCATTAAAAACAGAACCTTTAAACCAAGATGAGCAATTAGCTTTTAACTATGTAAAAGCTGAAGCCTGTTTAAAACTAAAAAAAATAAAAGCAGCAAAAGAAATTTTTATGGAAATTAAGAAAATAAATCCGCATTATCGCTTAGTGAGCGAAAGGCTTAAGGAAATTGGGACGACTTAATAAAATACTAATAGTTTTTTTCGTATTTTCATTCCTCACCATTTACGGTGGGTGGCGTTTTATACACTCCAAAAAGTTTTCTGAAAGAGCCTCAATAAAAGTTTCGGAAATATTAACAAAAAAATTTGGCGCAAAACTATCTTTTACTGGTGTCGATTTTAATATGTTTCCACCTTCTACAACTTTTAAAACAGTTCATATTGAAAAAAATGATCCAAAAATAGCATACCTATATCTAGATGTAGCTGAGTTAAGTGTTTCATTTACCTATTCTAGTTTTTTTGCAAGTAATTTAGAGATAGATGACTTGATTATTAAAGACGGCTTATTAAAGATAACTACAACACAAACTAAATCACCAGATATTAATTGGAGAGAGCTAAGTGTTTCCAATGTCTTTACCGACTATGAAAATATTTTAAAAATGAATCCGCTGCATTTAAACATCGCTAAAATTGAAAATTTAGATATTCAAATAGATAAATCAAACTTCAAGATTAGGTCAGCTTCCTTGGCCCCTCATCATAAAAATGCCAGACTAAAACTTGAAACCTCTAAAATGAAAATTGTCCTTAATACACAAAAATCTAATTTTTTAGAATTAGATAAGTTAGAGTTACTTGCTAATGTCACTAAGAACCAATGGCGAATTGATGATTTAAAAATTAAAAAAGGTTTAAATGAAATTAATCTTAACACCTCATTTTATAATCAAAATAAACTTCTCCAATTAGCAGGAGAATGTGACTTTAAATTAGATTCAGAAAGTTTACTTCTCCTTTATCCAAATTTGCCCAAAGAACTAAAATCATTGAAGGGACAAATTCATGGGTCATTGCGAGGAAAGGGAGAGTTGTTAAATCCAGACATAGAATCAGAGTTTGTTTTTGATCATTTTCAAAGTGATTGGATTAATTTAGAGAAAATAACAGCTAGAATAAAAAAAATTAAAAACATTATGGTAGTTGATAAAATTAAAGCTATCAATCAAAAAGAAGAATATGAACTTTTAAGGCCGCAATCTTTATTTGATTTAAAAAAAGGATCAATAATAACTGGGCGATTATCATTAGCATTGAACAATGCTTTTACAAATACATTTTTATACCCAATCAAAGATTCACTTTCAAATTTAAAAGCAACTCTTACTGGTAAAGTTGATGTCGTTTGGAATGGGGATAAATTATTTTTTGAAATAAAAGAAAAAACTCAAATAAAAGATTTCAAATTGTTGTCAAACAGTTCGCAAGAGATTTTGAAAAATACAGGATTTGGTTTAGATGGTACTGTTTTAACGTTAGATAAAAATTTAAATATAGGTGTCAATGCCAAGTTAACAATGAATAATACTTTAATAAAAGCCGTAGGTGAAATTACAGATAAAGGATTGAATATTTCAATAAAAGACTCTAGGGTCAACATGCACTCGTTAGGACCAATTTCTGGTTTGAGTATTAGTGGAGAGGGACCAACTTCCGCTGAAATATATGGACCATTTGATAATGTTAAATTTGATTTTATCGTAGATTGGAACAATTTTAGTCTAGTAGATTTAAACTTTGGCAGAGTTAAATCAGAATTTAGATTTTCACTAAAACCGCTTCAGATCGATATAAATAAATTGAGCGGAATTTATAATAATTCTGATTTTACCGCCGCTGGATTGTTAAATTTTGGTGATAAGTCTGGAATGGATTTAAGAATTGATTTTCAAAATACAAATTTCAAAGATGCACAAAAAATGTACGGCTTAGTATTTAAAAATATAAAATTGCCAGTAACTCCTGATATGAATTTTTCAACTTCTTACCGGGTACAAGGGGGATACGGACTAGATACATTAAAAATTGACGGAAAAATAAATGGCACAGACCTAAAGGTTTTCGATGAAGAGGCTGAAAGAATATCACTCAATTTCAGTCTGCAAAATAGCATCCTTAACTTCAGGAATATAAATTTTAAAAAAGCGCACGGCGAAATATCGGCTAATGTATCAGTTAATTTGGCCAATAATTATTCTGAATTAGAAGGGAGCACCCAAGGGCTTCGCTTAAGTGATTTTAATTTTTATAAGAAGTTAAATCTTGATTATGATGGTGACCTCTCAGTAGACTTTGATGGAAATGGGACAAAAGAAAATTTTTCATCTCGATTTAAGACGAAAATTTATAATACTTTTATCGAAAATATTCCAGCCTCTCCCTCGAACGCAATTTTTTATCTCAATCCAGATGAGATAGTTTTTAATGCTAATTTGTTGTCAGGTAAAATTAAACTTGATTCACAGATTAATTTTAAATCTCGTCTAATGTCAACCAAGTCAACAGTTGATACTAATGATTTGCGTGAGTTGTTGGGAATAGTTGCCGGACATAATATGACTGATAAAACAATCTCAGGAAAAGTTAAGGCTCAATTAAATTCGATATTTAATTTGGATACTTTTGTAGTTAAGAAATTTTTCTTAGATATAAAGCAATTTAATCTTAAAAAAGGGGAAGTTAACCTTGCTATAGATCCTAAGCATAGCATGGTAGAAATCGATAGTGCTCAAGTGAAAAGTTGGGATTTGCGCTTTAAAGATGGTGAAGATTTTTTTTCGAGTAAAGCAAAAAATACGTCAACAGGAGCGCTTGTTTTTGACCAAAGCTTTTCCATTAAAACTAGTCTCCTCGAATTTATCACTAGCTATGTTGTCAAAGCTGCTGGAGTTATAAAGGGCTCTAGTCAGTTTGTGGTTGATAACAAAATTTCGTTAACAAGTTTTGATATTAAGGGATTTAAAAATTCTTTAATTATTAAAAATGTTCCAGGCACGATAACTGATTTACAATTCTCTTTATCCAAACAAGCTGAGTATTTTCAAATTAATCAACTTGTTGGAAAATATGGTGAGGGTGAATTTAAAATTGGTGGTAATTTGAGATTTGATGATCTTTATCCTGAAGTTAATCTCGAATATAAAATTGAACGCTCCACAATTCCTTTATTTAAACGCTCGATGCTACTTGCCAGTAGCTCAGGAACTATCACGGGAACAGATTTACCATATAAGTTAAATGGGAAGGTGACTTTACTGCATGGTGAGTTTTTGGATGATCCAAAGGATTTTACCAAAGACAGTAAGGTCACGCTCGAGCCTTTCAAGAAGTATCTTCCTCAAAAAAGTAGCATTGAAAAAAGGGGCTATTTAAATTTAAATATTTCTTTTGAAACTGCTAATCAAATTGTACTTAGAAACAATTTAGCCGAGGTATTTGCCAAAGGTTATGGGCAATTATCAGGAGATATTTTATCACCAGAGATTAATACGCGAATTGAAATTATTCCGTCTGTTAGTAAATTTAAATTTAAAGGCCATGATTTTAATTTAAGCCAAGGCTATGTTGAGATTCGCGATCGCGGTAAAATTAGAAACTCGGATTTAAAATTCACAGGGATTTCAAAAATTAATGATTTTGATGTTAAGCTTGATATTTCAGGCAGTATTGAAAATACGACAATTAGCTTATCTTCTGAGCCCGTTCTGGCCCAAGAGGATTTAGTTTCACTTCTCACTCTAGGTGTAACATCAGATATGTCAAAAAACTTGGAAGCGAGCGAGCGAAAATCTGTGACGACTGTTGGTATTGGAAGTTTATTAGTTGATCAGTTAAAAATTAATGAGGATCTTAATTCTTCCCTCGGTTTGAATCTTTCAGTTCTCCCGGAATTTAAAGAAGATGAGACTTCACTAGTTTCAGGAAAATCGGCGGTAAGTGATAGTGGAACGAGCAAGTTAAAATCAGGTACAAAGATAATAATAAAAAAACAAATTAATAAATCAGTTGATGTTTCACTTTCAAGCACTGTCGGAGGATCAATTGAACAAACCCAAGAAATGAATATTAATTTGAACTTAAATAAAAACTTTTCTCTCGATGGCGTTTATGAAGTGAAGCCAGCAGAAGAGGTTAATTCAAACACTTCAAATTCTGTTGGAGCTGACTTAAAATATAGGACGTCATTTTGAGGGTTATATTAGTCATAAATTTTCTATTTTGGTTAATCGCCACAATTCCTGTTGCGATAAGGGCAGAAGTTGTTCCGACCAAAAATGCGAAACTTCAAAAAATTCTTTGGGTAACAACCCCTGCACTAAAAAAGCGTTTTAATAATTATTTTGAAGAGCTCATTGGTAAACCATGGGACGTACTAAGTTTAAAAATAAAAATTGATCAAGTGAACAAGGAACTGTTTAACAGCGGATATTTTAATGTATCGATAAAATCAGAACTACTGGGAACCGAGTCTCAACCAGTTGTTAAGATAACCATCGATACTAAAGAGCGAATTAATTTCCACTTTGAGGGCAACTCCATTTTCTCACACCAAGAGTTAAGAAATAGAATGTTGGATAAAATTCGAAGTGATTTTGGCAAGTCAACTAGACTATCACTAGGAACTTTTATAAGTGAAATGTATGAAGAGTCAGGCTTTTATAATACTACTGTAAAAAGTTACCAAAATGAAGGCAAGGACCTTGAAGGAGTGGGGCTTAAAAATTATTTTTTCATTATAGATGAGGGTGAAAAATTAAAAGTCACAAACATTGATTATCGCGGGAATGTCTTTTTAAAAACTACTGATATAAATAAGTTATTTAAAAAAAATGCCTCATCCTTGGCCCTTGCTGGCTATTATGACAAAGCTTTTTTTGAAAACTTTACCAATATAATAAAAAAAGAATACCTCTCGAAGGGATTTGTTTTTGCCGAAGTTTCTAAACCTAGAGTTGTGACTAATGATGAGGATGAAGCTTTAAGCATAGAAATTGGAATTTCTGAAAAACAGCAAATTCTAATGAAAGAAATTGACTTAGGAAAAATAGAAGAAAATCATCAAGCTGAAGTAAAAGCTCTTTTAACTAATAAGGTGGGAGAGCCTTTAAACGTAGTAGAGTTAGAGGCGGATTTAAAAAAAATCGTACAGTATTTTCAAGCGCAAGGATTTTTTTACACCAATATTTCTAATTTAAATGCCGACAGTTTGCTAATTTATGAGAAAGGTGAAGATTTCGTTACACTAAAACCCGAGATTGTTTTAGATCGACAGGTTTGCTTTAACGATATAATTATCAATGGAACGGTGAAAACTAAAAATGAAGTAATACTAAGAGAAATTAATCTCAATAAAGGCGAGTTGATTACACCTACCAAGTTGGAGGCTATTCGTTTAAAACTTTCATCACTAGGTTTATTTTCTAGTCTAAGAGTCACTCCTTATATGATGTATGAAAGTGGCAATGAAAAATGTGCGAAGACGAATCTAGTCTTTCAGGTTAAAGAGAAGGATTTCGGAATTTCTGAAATAGCATTGGGATACAGAACCGATCTTGGTGCTAAGTTGTCCACCGGGGTTACTTATAACAACTTATTTGGCATGAACCGCTCGGTTTCGGCCAAGATACAAGCTAACCAAAGGTTTAGTTTAACTGGTTTTGATGATACAAGAAAAAAAGAAGACAAAAAACTTCCTGAATACCTTGGCAAGATTTCATTTATCGATCCCTATATTTTGTACAATATGATCAGCACTCAAGTTGAATTAGAGCTTACATCATCTTTTCAACGTAAGCGCTTCACCACTTTTGATGCAGACATTTATCGGATAGCACCTCAGCTTTCAAAAAGTATCACTAAATATTTGTCGACAGCGGTTCGTTATCAGTATGAGCGTATTAATCAATTTGATGCAACAGATAGTAAAGACAATGATAATTTTAAAATCGGTGGTATCACTCCATCGGTTACGTACGATAAAAGAAATGACCCAGTATCACCTAGGGATGGATATTATTTAAATCTTTCATCTGAATGGGCTAATCATTATTTTGGCTCAATGAGAGATGCAACACTTGAAGTTAATTATATAAAAGTTGTAAGTCGCAATAAATTCTATTATCCACTTGGAGACTTCACATTCGCGTTTTCACTGGCAATGGGATACGAAAAAAATTTTGCTACCGATATTTTGAAGGACAGTAGTGGCAATATTCTCTTTAATAGTAACGGAGCTCCAAGGACTAAAGGATATATACCGAGTATAAAAGTATTCCGGCTTGATGGATATGACGAGATTAGGGGATATGATGATAGTGAGATAAACCGGCTTGAGAGCGGCCAGCTCATTGATAAAGTCGTCGTTCAAAACGTCGTCTATTTTTCTGCCTTTAAATTCGAACCGCGTTATAATCTCACAGATTCAATGCAGTTAGGGCTTTTTTTTGATGCTGGGCGCGTAAGTTTAAACCAATTTAAGCCTCTCAATTTGAGGACTTCGGCAGGTGCGGGCTTTAAGTTCCTGACACCCTTAGGTTCACTGGATTTTGACTATGGAATTAAGCTCAAAAGGCTCACTTACCCAGACCTGCATCGTGACTCATTTGGTCGTTTTCATTTATCAATTGGCTTTTTTTAACGTTTTCTTTGTGAAGAAGTGCTTGACGAGGGACCTTATCTTTACGTATAAGGTACAACACTTGCATTTTTCTGCAATTTATATTTGAATTAATACTTCGTGATTTTCAAACCTGAAAATATATTGAAGGGATCACTTTAAGGGAAAGCGTATGTATACTCAGAAATCGTTCGTTCTAAAGCCAGCTGAAGCAGACAAAAAATGGTATGTGGTCGATGCACAAGACCAAGTAGTCGGAAGACTTGCGAGCCAAATCGCAGACATTTTAAGAGGAAAGATCAATCCTAAATTTACTTATAATACTGATTCTGGTGACTACGTAGTTGTTATCAATGCAGATAAAGTTAAGTTCACTGGAAATAAGTGGGAAGAAAAAGATTACTTCTGGCACACTAATTTTACTGGTGGGATTAAAAGTAGGTCAGCTAAAGAACAACTTGAAAAACACCCTGAGCTTATCGTTCTAGAAGCTGTTAAAGGGATGCTTCCTAAAAACACTCTTGGAAGAAAACAATTAACTAAACTTAAAGTTTTTGCTGGTGCGTCTCACGATCACGCAGCTCAAAACCCAGTTGAATATAAATTAAGATAATTTTTTAAGGATTATTATATGGCTGCAAAAGGTAAAACGTACGACGCTCATTCAATCGGTAGAAGAAAAACTGCTGTTGCAAGAATTTACATGTCTGCTGGATCTGGAAAGATTACAGTTAACAAAAGAGACGTAAAGAATTTCTTTAAACAAGAAACTAACCTTTATGTTGTTAATCAACCATTAAACTTAACTAAGCTTGCTGAGAAATTTGATTTCGTCATCAACGTAAATGGTGGGGGAATTTCCGGACAAGCTGGAGCAATCAGACTTGGAATCGCAAGAGCACTTTTAAAAGTTCAACCTGGACTACGTCCAGAACTTAAAGCAGCTGGTTTCCTAACGAGAGATCCAAGAGAAGTAGAAAGAAAGAAATCAGGTCGTTCTGGCGCAAGAAAAAGATACCAGTTCTCAAAAAGATAATATTGTCTATTTATTGTCAGTATATAAAAGCCTACAGCGATGTAGGCTTTTTTGTTTTTGGCGTCTAAAATGCCTCCATGTCTAAAAAATCAATTCAAAATGTTATCAGTATTCGTGGCGCTAAAACTCATAATTTAAAAAATATAAACGTAGATATTAAGCTAAATCAGATTACTTGCATTGCGGGACCTTCGGGATCGGGCAAGTCTTCATTGGCTTTTCATACCTTATTGACTGAGTCAAAGCGGCGCTTTATTAATTCACTCCCAACAGATATGAAGTTCTTCTGGGAAATACCTCATACGGTAGAAGTAGATAGCATTTATCCAGTGCTGCCAGCTTGGGGGCTGCCTCAACATAACCCTGTTCAAAATTCTAGACCAGTGGCCTTGGATATTTTGGGAGGCCATGAAAGAGTGCAGAAAATATTTATGGAGCTCGGAGAGTTTCTTTGTCCAACGCACAGAGTGCCCTTTAATAAAACTTCAAATTTCTCACCTCTTTTTAAAAAAATTAGAGAAGTAAAAAATATTATCGATGAAGATGTTATTCATATTTTTGTGACAAAAAATGATTATCGCCAATTTATTTCACCAGATATGAATCCGAATCGATCTCTAGGGCAAAACGTTGGACCATTTTTAGAAAATGATCCATGGTATGAGATTTTGAGAGTGAAAGTTAAAAATTTAGACTCACTCAATTTGAAAATAAAAGAATTGTCGATTCCACAAGGTGTCGTTTTACGATTTCATCTTTTGGGTAAAGAAAAAAATTGGGATGTTGAAAACAAAATAGTCTTAAAGTGTCCACATTGTGATGAGCAGATTCACGAGGCTAAAGTCACTCAGGTGGAGAGTCTTTCGCCTTTGAATGCATTGGGAGCTTGTTCAGAGTGCTCTGGTCATGGAATGCTGCTAGTTTATGATCGTGAAAAATTGGTTAGGGATCCTACTAAAACAATTAGGGAAGGAGCGATTAATTTTCTGCTTTTTTCTCGCTTTGAGCATCTGTTTCCAGTCTTTCTGCGCGAATGCAAAAAAGTAGGTATTGATATAGATATTCCTTTTAGTGAACTACCCGAGAGTAAGTGGAATTTTCTTTATAATGGCAATGGGAAATATGAAGGGTTTAATTCTTATTTTGAATACCTAAAGAGTCTTCGTTATAAAAAAAATATTAGAATCTATACTCGAAGCATGCAAAGAGAAATTCTGTGTACAGCTTGCGAAGCAACAAGAGTATCGAAGTTGGCAGGCAGTTTGAGTGTGTGCTTAGAAGAAAATATAGTATCATATAAAGACTTCTTAAAGTTGAATCTTGATGATTCATCAGCTTTATTAGGGGCAATCTATAAATCTCAAAAAAAAATCATACAACATGAAAAATTAGAGAATAGTTTTAAAAAACTAGAAAGGCTCTATAGCGTTGCTTGTGATTTGGGCCTGGGGCACTTAAAGAATACTCGAAAAGTGCGCTCAATGAGCTCGAGTGAATACCAAAGACTTTTACTTTCAAAATATTTATCGTACGAAGGCTCGCAATCGTTATTTGTTTTAGATGAGCCCAGTCTTGGATTGAGTCAAAAGACACAAGAAAAAATGCAAAAATATCTGCAAATATTAAGAGATCAAGGAAACACAATTTTATTGGTAGAGCATTCTGAGTATCTAAAAGAAAATGCCGATGAAGTCATTGAAATGGGCCCTGGTGCTGGGGCTCGTGGTGGAGAAGTTCTTTATCAGGGGAAATATAAGGCACCCCAAATTAAGTACGCCAAATTAAATATTAAATCTTCTGAAAAAAAGTCAATGATCGAACTAAATGAAGCAAGAATAAGGGGATTGTATAGAAAAGAGATAATCATTCAAAAAAATGCTATCAATTGGGTTTTTGGTGAATCCGGAACTGGGAAGACATCTTTTCTCATTAATGTGTTGGCTAATGAAGTTCACAAATCTATTTATGGCACAAAAATTAGTTTTGAAGACTATAGTGTTAAAAAGATAAAAGGCATTGATG
>CANFNL010000051.1 GCA_947448205.1 Bacteriovoracaceae bacterium | reverse complement strand
ATTGAACTCATACTATTAATGTATTTCTGGCCATTATTCCAAATAAGCCACTGTTTGTTATTTAAGAGTGTCTTGTCAGTTTGGTTTAATAATTCATTTTTATTAGCATAAAAATTTATTAATCCAATGGCCTTTGGAATTTTAAATCCTTTGAGATCGGTAATTGAAACTGAAAATTTACTAAATTCATCACTAAGTCTTTGATAGCGATCTTGGGCCTTACATTCAAGATCAAACGGTTTGAGAACACTTAAACAAGCGAGTGTGTTGAATGAATACATAAATGTAAAAAATAAGAAAAAACGCATGGCTAATACTTTATCAAAAAAAAAGCGGTATTAATTAAAGTGGGAAAAAATTATAGTGATAATAATTCTAAAAAAAATGCAAAAATATCAGGCACTTGAGAACTTCTCGTTTAGTCTTTTTTTCTTAGAAAAATTAAACAGAACTTGATGCCCACATCAATGTCAGATAAGGCATAAAGTTATAGTCTCTGATAAAAACTTATGCCGCTTAACTTGGATTTTAGAAATTGTGTGATACCCTAATTGCATTAATTTAAAAAACTAAAGAGAAGCACCCTTTGAAATATATTATTATTTTATTATCTATTTTTTTTAATACTGTTTTCTCACATGAGATTTCTAAGGATATTCCAGAGCAGAAAAACTACTCTCAAATTTATCACTTAAATGATATTGATTACAAATACACAAGACCAACAGCTTTTGAATTTGCGACAACGCTGCCACAAAACACTTGGCGTTTTCTGGACTCATCTTTTTCCAAAAAATACCTTAATGCTTGGGGAGCGATTGCCCTCTCAACTGGCGTGATGATTGTGTACGATCAAAAAATTACAAATCAAGTTCAGCGCTTTGGCCGCTTTTTAGGTTTGGGTAATAAAGAAAATACTGTAGCGACACTCAGAGTGGGTGGATCTCCTTTGCTCAGACGACCCAGTGATGTTGGCTCTGCGATGTATTTTATTGGAGATGGATGGGTGACTATTGGCTTTATGGGAGGCTTCTTTGCAAATGGCCTCATCACGGAAAGTTCACGTAATCTACAAGTATCAAGTCAACTCTTCCAAGGTCTTTTGATGACTGGCTTAACTACCCAGCTGATTAAAAGAACAACTGGGCGTCAAAGCCCAATTAAGTCTGATAAACCGGGTGGGCGATGGAGATTTTTTCCACCAACTTCTAAATACCAAAATAATATTTCAGCCTACGATGCCTTTCCTTCGGGACATCTCGCAACTACTATGACGACCTTTATGATACTTTCAGAAAACTTTCCTGAGTATAGATTTATCAAACCTGTTGGTATTACTGCTATGACTTTACTTGGGTTTCAAATGGTCAATAACAGTGTCCATTGGGCCAGCGATTATCCGTTGGCCCTAGGAATTGGTTATATGATTGGTAAAACAATTGTAGAAAATGGTAGAGAAAAAGTCGAATCCTCTCCGAATGAGACTCATAGTTATTTTGCGCCCCTACTTGATACGAGCGGAAAATATGGTCTAGCCTGGAATATAGAGTACTAGGTCTAGTCATTTCCTCTAATGCAGTTTAATCCATAAAAGTCTTTTACTCCTGCGGCCGAAGAAACTTGAAGATTTCCTCTGAAGCTATCGCCTGGATTTCCAAAACTAGAATCTTTGATAGTTAATTTAATACTTGCAGGAGGATTAAGAATATTTCCAGTAACTATGGTGTCAAAAGTAGAATTAGCTCTGACATTTTGAGCCATTGAATTGAATCCATTACCAACAACTTTCATCTCGAGTGGATCCCCCGCTAAATCGATAACAAATCCTGAGCCACTGCAGTTATAGACACTGGCCAAAGAGAGAGTCGGAAGTAATGACACAAGTAGTGAGAGATTGAGTAATAATTTTTTCATAAAAACCTCATATTAAATACATCATAATAGATTTATAGCCCGATAGTTATAACATTATTTGTAATGCTAATATCTTTAGAAATTAAATTCTTTTTTAGAAAATACATCAAGAGTTTTACTGAATTTATTCCTAAGGGAAGTTTAGTGTCAGTAACTGTAATAATTAGCTGCTTTCCTGCCTGATTGAGGGCCACAATGCCCTGGATAGAGACTCGAGCGGTGACTCCAATAAACTTTACATCTGCTTGAATAATCAATGCATTGTTGGTTGAGCTAACACTTATATTTCTTATTGAGGTGTCATTTTTCTGGTCGGGTTTTGTGCTTTTGACTTCCGCTAAAGATAATCTTGAGTATGATATACAGTCGTTAATAACTTGGTTCAAATCTAGTAAATCTGTTTCGGTCTCTTTTCTACAATTGAGTAGCAGATTTGTTAAATAGGTTGTAGATGTGGCATCAGATAAGGCTGCATTATTCAGAGTGAAGTAGACAATTTTATCTTTTACTGTCACATCTTTTATGTCTAAGTTAAACATCGACTTGGCACTTTTATCTTCAAGGTTCGCCTTTAGGGGATTAATTTTTAACTGATTCAGACATGTTTTTTTTAATTTATCAAAATCTAAATCTTTCAGATCAGCATCCTTGGCACAATTGAGATTCAATTGATTTGCGCTAATGCTATAAGAATTATTGCTAACGGTTTTTAGGTTTGAGAGTTGAGCATTGATTTGAGTAGATCTTAAATCAAAGCTTGTTACTGCGGCCTGAGCAAATGTTTTATCTCCCGTTTTTAAATCCACCCTTTCAAACTCGAGATTTGCCAATTGGTTATTGGAAGCATAACTGCCATTAAGAGTAAGGAAATTTAAGCAGCTCTTCATGATATCCATAGACGGAGCTTCGCTGGTAGTTTGTGCTGATTGATCAAGCGCTGAAGCATTAGTTAGATTTTGGCAATAAAGCCTAAAGTTTTTAAGCTTTAAACTTTTGTCTGGGGTTATAAAATTAAAGAATTCTCCTGATAAGTTTAATTGAGTATCATCGAGAATAAGTTTTGATTTTTGTAATTCTGTTTTCTCAAGTGTGTTGATGATATTGTCTTTTTCAATTGGAAAACCATAATTTCCAAATTGAGTGGTAAATCCTAGGAAGGTTGGGCGTACAAAAATTTGAGAATCAAAATAATTATTTGTATTATTAATATTTAAAACTATTCCATTATTATTTACGTTAGCAGATTTAAAAATTAACAATCCAGCCTTACCAACTCCTTTAGTGGGTTTTTGGAATTGTAACTTGTCTATAGTTACATCGACAGAGAGCCTACTTTCGGCCATAAGATTGGTCGTCATAATAATAGAAAATAAAAATAAAAAATTCTTCATAATTTATCCAATGAAATCATTTTTATTAGTTTACCAAATTTATGCTTAGTGAATTGAGAATCGTGTAAAACTTACACTAAAAAGGCAGCTTTAATCCTATTTGTAAGTCAATTTCGCCATTTAGTAGCAATCGATCGGAGTCTGGGAAAGAAGAGAGGGTGATAATAGGATCAATTTTTAGTACTTGGGTATCTTTAATCATCTCAAAAATATTACCATCGATGATTGTAAAATCCAGACAATCCATCTGACATTTATTATTAGTTTTCTTGTAATCTAACAGGGTATTGCCAGAGGTGTTTTTAATTTTAAGAGTTTTGATAAAAGAGAAATCTCCTGAAGTTTTATCTAATGTTAAAAAAATTCGCTTAACTTGTATTGATTTTACGATTGTTAAATCCATATTTAGATCAGGAATGGGGATTTCTACAGAGCCAATATCAATCGTTTTTGATCCAATAATTTTTAAAAAAACTTTAGCTAATGTTTTAAGTAAAGAATTTCCGACTTGTTCAAAACTATTACTAAGATTGAAAGTATCATAGGCATCTATGGAGTTAACTTTATATTTTAAATTCAAATAAAAAAGTGTGGGATCTGCTTGATTGACTTCTAAGCTAGCCTTACTTGCCGAAGTTAGGTCGATATTGCCTGAGGCTTTTAGAGCCGTCTCCATCATGGCCTCCCTTTGTAGTTCTGCCAGCGTTTTTATAGGTGCAAGTGGAGTGATGGACTCAGATTGTCTAAGACATGAAGTCATGAAAACAAAAGTACAAAGAAAAATGATTTTTATGAATTTATTCATGAAGTGAAAATTCTAAAATAGTGTAGAAAATTTTCAAGTGGGCACATTTGTCTAATTTGGCAAAAAAAGTTAAGATAAATTGTTATGATGTTATTTTTTCTAAATCTTAAATTATTTTTTATTGAATTAAGTAGTGATAAGCGCTTACCTGATCGCGATAAGAAACTTCTTATTTTTATAAGTTCCATTCTCTTAGTGCGCATTATCTTTATTCCCGACTGGATCCCTTATTTTGGCATGCTCGACATTCTTTTTTTATTGGGTATATTGGTCGACTATTTTTTTGGGGTTATCGATCAAAGTGTAATGCTTAGTCATTATCCATGGGGAATGAAAAGTTTTGCTCGCTTGAGAAGAATTGCTAGCTTTCTCTCCCTTTTTGCTCCAAGTTTTATCAAGGATAACCTTTGGCAATATACAAAAGACCCTTTCTAGGTTAATTTTAATCTGCTACAATTTTTTAAATTTAAACCTTATGTTAAAAAGAGAGTTCTCCATGGGAAGTTTAAAGGACGCATTACTTAAAGCAGGGATTAAAGAGACCCAGGCCCCAAAGTCGCCCAAAGCTCAAAACGAAAGAGAAAAAATTGCTAAGAAGAAAGTAACTGAAGATGTCATCTATCAAGAGCAAAGAAATTTTTGCGAACACTGTGACCAAGTTCGTCCAGATGTTGAACTCTATAAGCATCGAAACCCCACAACGGAAGCTGAATGGATATGTGTTCGCTGCGCCGATCAATTACAAATTGCCGACACTTTTAGGAAGACGGCCCAAAGTGATACGAATATTAAAAAAATGTTTCGAAGAGAATACGGTGCCACTCGCAGTCCAATGGAATTTAAAACACCTGATAAATCAAATGCTCCAAAGGGACCAGTGAACGGCAACCGCTAATAGTTAAAATATTAGTGAAGTGTTTTTATTTCTCTTTCATTCAAAGATTTTTCTTCAGCGAGAATTTTGTCGTAAATACCCAGCATTAAAATAGTTGGCGCCCATTGACCAATGAAGCTGGCCCAACTTCTCTTTTTGCGGCTCACTGCCAAGCTCAAGGATAGTGCTATAGCTCCACCTGCCAAGGCTAGAAAGAACGAAGCGGGGAGACTGTTTTCTGAAGATTTTTTTTGCGTTAATTGCGTCGACGATTTATATCTTCCACTCTCTGTAAGTATCGATCCTGGCACCATAAAACCTCCTTTTGATAAGATTTTTCCCATCTCCTAGAAGTGTTGCAAGGCTAATACCTAATCTAGATTAAGAGCTGGCACTAGAGTAAAATTTTAAGGCAAAGTTCCAAAAACGATGTGTAGCATATAAAAGAAGAGGCACTAGAAGCAGAGGCCATAAAAGATATAAGTAATTGGGCGGATTTAACAGGGCCCTAGCGGGAATACTTACAATAACTCCTACCGGTATAACGGTTAAAATAATCCACTTAATCCATGGCACATACATCGAATCAGGGCGCATACCAATGCGATAAACTTGCCACCATAAAAATTGCAAATTCTCAGAGCGAGTAAAAATCACTGCAGTAGCAGCAAATGTAAAACGCATAGAGTAAATAACGATCAGGCTGCATGGAATAAGTAAAATTAACCAAAGTAAGCGAAGATAGTTAAAATCTGGGAGACCGGCCAGGCTATAGATTAACCAACTAGATCCTAATACTAAATTTCCAATAATAGCAGTATTAGCTTTTTGCAAAGAAATCATAAACTGCGAATTGATAGGCTTGGCTAAAAGTAAATCCAGATCACCTTTGCGCACTTTTTCTGACATGTTTTCGATATTTTCATGAATGATAATCATATAAAAAGCATCGATAATAAAAAGTAATCCTAAAAAGACTCGCATCTGATAAACATTCCAATCACCGATCTTATCAGTGTGTTGATACAAAACTTCAAAGGTTACGATTTGAGCAATATACCAAAAGATATCAGTCAATATACGCGTAAGGAAATTAGCACGGTATTCTAAATCAGCAATAAAGCTTGCCTTAAACATCGCTTTATATATTTTAAAATATTTTTTAATAGTTTGAATGAGACTTTTCATTAAGCTCCCGTACCTTCATACGAACGAAGTCCTTTTTTCCAAAGCAGCATTCCTAATAAATTTACAATAAGCAAAGAAAGTGAGACGGAATAAAAACCTTGGATCATTTGGGAAAAATTCACTCGTCCCGTGATATAGCCTACTGGGAGAAAGACACCACTAGGAAAAGGAAGGGCAAGCATAAACTTCTGCCAGGGTTGCGGGATTAAATCGAGTGGAAATAACTCCCCAGTTAAAATCCAAAGCATTAAATTTTTTGCAACAGTAAAAGAGGAGATTTTTGTAAGATGAAAAGCTATACAGCAAACGAGAAAACTTATGCTGTGAACAAGGATGAGATAATAAAAGCATAAAATTATAGCTAATGGGATATTGGAAAAAATAGTAGGCAAGTCAAAAAAATAAGCGGCAATTATCGGAATAAACATAGAAATAAGAGTAGTTATAAATTTATATCCCAATAATTGTGAGAGATAATATTCATAAAAACCCATCGGACGAACGAGCAAACTGTTAATTGTTCCCGATCCAACTTCTTCGATCATTTTAAATTCATACATCCAGCTAGTGGCAATGCGAGCAAAAAAAGCCGCCCACATAGCATAACTTAAATAATTATCACGACCAAAACCTAAAATTTGTGAGGTATGGGCTCCTTTGAAGACAGCAAACCATAAAAGAATTTCTATTCCAGTGGTCATGAGAGGCTGAACAATGACATCGATAAAATAATTTAGTCGGTATTCTAAATTTGTTACGATGGCCAGTTTAGCGAATGCGAGATTCCGTTTGCAAAAAACGGCGAATGACTTCTTCAAAATCAACCTTTTCATCGACAGCGAGTTCACTGTTACTATTACTTACAAATTCATTAACGGTTCCCTGATAAACAATATTGCCCTGACTGATAAGCAATAATCGATCAGCAAGAGTTGCAATATCGTCCATATAGTGACTTGTTAAAATCACCGTTGGAGATTTTTCTTTTACATAATTAGTGAGAAAATTTCGAATATTTTCTTGGGCTACAATATCTAAGCCAATTGTGGGTTCATCTAAAAAAAGAATGCGTGGCTCATGTAAAAGTGCTCCTATAATTTCCATTTTCATTCTCTCGCCTAAGGAGAGTCGTCTTAATTGAGTATTGAGTACATGCGTGCATTGAAGCATTTCGGCCAGATCACCAACACGGTTTCGAGCTTTTTCTACATCGAGATCATAAATTCTTGCTAACAGGGCATAAGAATCCATGGGGGAGATATCCCACCATAATTGATTTTTTTGCCCTAATAAAATACTTATCTGTCGCAAAAAATCGTATTTTCGCTCCCAAGGCCTAAATCCTAAAACATGAGCGTCACCACTAGTTGGAGTGACAAGTCCAGAGAGCATTTTCAAGAGTGTCGTTTTTCCAGCCCCGTTAGCACCCACTAGACCAATAATTTTACCGGATTCAATTTGAATAGTTGTTTTATCGAGAGCTATTTTGGAATTGTATTCTCGGTGAAACATACCTTTAAAAGAATTAAGAATCCCTTCAGGTTTTTGATAACTTTTATAGACCCTAGAGAGGTCAGTTGTTTCAATTGCTATTGTCATAGCTAAGCAGAGTAAGGCTTATTGGACTAAATGTCTACGTTTAATCAAAAAGCACGCTCGCACAATTTTAAAATCATAAAAAAATGCTAGATGTATTTAATCCTAATAATGATTCACTTTGTTCATTAGCTATTTTGTTTTTTAAGTATGCTTCTTCTTCAGCAGTATTTTGTCGTCCAAGAATTTTATTTCTTTCTGGGTAGCGCTCAAAACGATTAATAATTTTTTGGCTAGCAAGCTCGTTCTTTAAAGAATGCTCAAGGCCTGTTTCAGAAAAAAGTTTTACGGCAATTGAATGAATTGATTTTGATTCACTATTCATAAAGGGCATATAAAGAAATTGTTTTTGAGCCACATCAAAATCAATATGCATGTTGGCTGCAATTAATTCCTGTGCCAATGCCAAGGCTAGAGCGTCTGAAGCATAAGCTTTAGGATCATCGCGATATATAGTTCGAGAAAACTGATCGATTAAAAGTATCTCGGCCAGTCTTCCATGTGAGGAATTCCTCCAAACAGAAAGTTCACCATTTATAGCTTCCGAGTGGATAACAATAAATTTTTCAACCATTTTTAAGTCTAATTGCTCATTAGGTGTTGACCAATCTTTTGGTGTAAGTTGATTAAACCAAAAATTGAGAACTTCATTATAATTCATAGTGCACTCGAGAAATATTTTAATGATTGTTGATTGGGGCTTGCACATTGAGGGCTGCAGTAAATATATCGGCCTAGCTCAATAGCCTTACCATTAATAATTTTTTTGCAATTTGCACAAAAAGTTGCAGAGAAATGAAGTGCACTCTTTGCATTATCAAAAGAAAACTCGGATCCATTAACAAAAAGAATATAATCCTTATCAGTATTATCTAATAATGTTGAATCTGCATTTTTTGAATTCATTTAAACCTCCTTTTATTGCCACTTTTTTTAAAGCATATGTCATGCCAAAAAATAGAGACATAATTTTGAATATATGCCTCATGAATTTTTTCTTTTGGTGGAAATTAAGTCCTAAAAAAGAAAAAAATAATCGGTACTGAGTTTGCAATGTTTTAAATCTTGAACTGCTCCACTTTAATAATAATTTTTAAAATCACGGAGCAAAAAGGGAGAAAAGTATGAACAAAATTATTTTTGGATTAGCATTATTATCAGTTTCTGCAGCAACTTACGCACAGGGGGATTCCATGGATAGCCGTGTAACGGGAACTATGCCAGAAGGAAGATATGAAGAAAGCAAAAATTACAAATGGAATATGGGGATTATTTCAGGGGTAAATTCACCTAAGGGTGATATTACATCATCAGCAGAGTATGGTGTTAATCTCGGTTTTCAACCTGCAAAACAATTGGCAGTTGGATTGGATGTAATGAGCTCAAAACTTGACGATGCTAATCAAAACCAAAGGACTACTGGATTAGTCAGTGCGGCTTACGTTATAGGTGGAGATGTACCAGTCATTCGCAATACTTATATTGGTGCTGGTGGTGGTCCGGTTTTTGTCGATAATAAAGTTAAGTGGGCTTATGCCCCATTAGTTGGATTCGATGTTCCTCTAACTCAGAAAACTCATGAATATATGTCGCTTGGTTTAGCTGCAAAATATGTTTTCAACCAAGATACACCTGACTCACTTTCGGCCGGTGCCGCAGTTAAGTATTGGTTCTAAGTAAAATAATATTTTTATTGGTGGGTCATATAATATTGATCCACCAAGATTATTTATTAGAATTTTTCTTTTTTGTTATTTAAAAGAATTTGTTTATAGAGGAGAATAAAACTTAAAAACAGAAAAGGTAATCCTGGAAAGAGAGGAAAGAGAATACCAAAAATTCCTATCATTAAAAAAACAAGTGCCACAAAAAATCTTAGAATGTTCATGTAGCGACTCTCACTATTTGAATCCTCCTGATGAGTAAGTCCAATAGAAAAATTGGCAATAGTTGATAAAATTAAGTAATAAAAGAGTCTTGTCATTCGAGTTTTCAAAGAGCATTTGATTAAAAAATTATTAACATCAATCTTTTCGCAGCCACAAGAAATCAATTCTTCAATTTTTACATTCACTAAATTGGTAAATTCGCTGGAATAAATATTAATATTCATTTCAAGATTTTGTTGGTAACTAGTATAATTAAGATTAAATGATCCAATGGTGCACCATAGATTATCAATAGTTGCCATTTTCCCATGGAGAATAGATTTTTTCCAAAGATAAATTTCCACATCATTTTTTAAAAAATAAGAATAGAGGTATTCTGAAGCTAGGACATAAGTAGGCCAATCAGAATGCTTGGGCAGAATTAGGCAAACTCTTACACCGCGTCTTCGAGCTTCCACTAATTGGCGCATAAATTTTTTACGTGGGAAAAAATAAGAGTTAATGATTGTGATTTCATGTTTAGCTTTTTTAGTTAAGTTTGCATATTGTCGAGTAATTTGCCAACGACGATAGACCCAATCATTCACAAGGATTTTCACATCTAGTCCATTTTTTTTGGCATGTGGAGCTGCTATAATTGGAAAATGCCATTTTTTCTGAGAAGCAGTTTTGAAAATAGATTGAGCGTATCGGGTGAGCCGGCTTATTGCAGGCCCCTCAATAAAAACAGCAAAATCTAATTGGTTATTACCATTGGTTGTGGGAGAGGAGATAACATTAATTCCACCGACAATTGCCTGGCTTTGATCAATGATTAAAACTTTGTGGTGAAGTCTTCTTCCCCAGCGATAAAGCCATTTTATTTTAATACTATTGAATCTATAAAAATAAACACCAGCATCGGTGAATTCTTTTTCTGCCTCTTTGGCAAGAAGTCGAGAGCCAACACCATCAACTAAGACGTAAACCTTTACTCCGCGCTTAGCTGCTGCGATGAGCTCTAGGTAAACTTTTTTTCCAAAACTATCAATGGAAAATATATATGTTTGCAAGTGAATAGTTAAACTCGCTTTTTGAATAAGTTCTAAATATTTTGTATGATAATTTTCACCCTCAAGAAATAGTTCAACATAGTTATTTTTAGTAAGTGGGAAGTTGTTATTTTCCATTTAATTCTACTTCACAAAATATTGGAAGATGGTCTGAGAGATGAGTAAAGAGTGATTTTTCAGTAGTTGGTGCAAGGGTCAATGATTTTTTGATAGTAAAGTTTTTAAGGTAAATTCTATCGAGGCATAAAAAAGGCATGATAGCTGGAAATGTTTTCGCATATCTTCCATGTATAAATTTATGAGCTTCTATCATTTCTAATTCACCTTCAAATATATTTTCGCATTGTTTGTTCCAATCATTGAAATCTCCTGCAAGAATGATGGGAAAGTGATGATCCTCTTCAAAGTGGAATTTAGCTTGGAGCGTTTTTTTTATTTTTTCATATTGAAGAAGTCTACTATTGTGAAGTAAATTCAAATGAGAGCAAGCAGCATAAAAAAAGTGATTATCAGGAAGTCTAATTTTACAAAGTAGCAGTCCACGTTTTTCTAACGAATTTGTTGAAAGATCAATATTTTCATAACTTTCAATGGGAAATTTACTTAAGATAAGATTGCCATGATGTCCATGGTCGTAAATGGCATTTTTAGCGTAAGAGAAGTGAGGCCATAATTCATCTGCAAGGAATTCAAATTGTGAATCTATAAAACCCTGCTCTTTTAGTTTATTATTTTTACCAAGAACTTCCTGAAGAAAAACGATGTCGGCTTTAGTTGATCCTATAAATTCTTTCATTTCTTTGAGGAAATAATTTTTATTTCTCCAGTCAAAGCCTTTGTGAATATTGTAGGAAAGGATTTTTATATTCATTGTTTTACAATACCTTGAGAGGAGCCATTAAGCCTCTAGCAAATAATTCGCCCAAAGTTGAGTTTCCTATTTAGTGGTAAGTTGAAGTCAAATATGGCAAGTTTGGATTATGAAAAATTTTTTCTCGATTATTAAGATCATCATGGTTTTTTTAGTTAGCCTAATTGGCTCTCTCCAGGCTGCTTATTACGACACACTTCCCAAAGGTGTTCGCAACCTTACTTATCGTTTTATTCAAACCGGAAACATAACTGGAAGCTATGGCAGCTCTGGGGATTTGAAAGGTTATAATATTAGCGCAAATTTAAATGCTGAAAGTATCAGAGGCATTAGCACTGCAGTTGATGCTTATTTGGATAATTTAAAAACAACTAGCCCTGCCGATTATGCTAGTTTTAGTTTTGGCTCTTTTCAAGGCAGTGCCTCTTCCAGAGTAAGCGTTCAGGGCTTTGGTGGGGGCTACGGCATCACGAAGCAATTAACTGTCTATGGATTTATTCCTTATTATTCAGCAGTCGTTGATTTGCAAATTGAGCGAACTGCTAAAGGAAGAAAGAATGTTGGAACGACTATCTCATTAGAAAATTTACCGGATGTTGACGTGAGATTAATTCAATCCCTTTTTGTGAATTATTATCAGTACCGGCCTTTAGGGAAATGGAGAGCGACTGACTTTGGCGATGCAGAATTGGGCTTAATGTACCAAGTAAAAAAGTGGAGAAATGCTGGAGCTCTCATAACCATGGGATTAGTAGCACCAACTGGAAGAAAAGATAATCCAGATATTTTGCAGGATATTGCTTTTGGTGACGGACAATGGGATATTTTTTATGAATTTGGAGGAGGCTTTAATCTCTCTACTGATTGGAGCATTGATGCTTGGTCGAGAATTACCTATCAATTGCCATATAATACTAGCGCGAGACTTCCAGACTCTTCAGTTTTTCCGGTAACTAGTCAAAAAGGATTGGCAAAAATTAAATTAGGAAATAAGTTTTCCGCGAATTTTCAGGGCAATTATAAATTTTCTGATGAATGGATGAGCTCACTCATTTATGGGGCAGAGTATGTAGAGAGAAGTCAATACACGAGTAAGAGTTCTTTAGCCGATGCTATTTTAGAGTCTGACACTGAAAAACTTTCCCACATTGCTCGACTAAATATGTCGTATTCAACATTAAGTCTTTATCAGCAAAAAAAATTTATTGCACCAATTAGTTTTAATCTTGCCGTTCAGTCGATTTTTGCCGGAAAAAATATACCCAAATATGAAAGGGCCGATTTCGAAGTGCGACTATTTTTCTAAGGGATTAAGTTAGAAAGGAAGTTTTAATCCTATTTTTAATTCAATAACTCCATCAAGTTTTAATTCATTGATGGTTGGTAAACTAGAAACACTTAAGCTAGGTTTTAACAAAATAAAAGTATTCGGTTTTAGCATGTCGATGATATTATTTTCTAGAATATCAAATTGAATACATTTAAACATACATTTGTTTCTGGCCTTGCTATAACCTAAAAATAGTGAGTCAACTTTTCCAACACCAGCAACTGTCGTTGAACGAGCTAACTCTAAAGTATTTATAAATGAAAAATTTGCAGCATAATCATAGGCCTGATCTAATTCTGCATTATATTGCAGGAATATTCGCTTTATTTGAATTGATTTTATAATTGTTCGATCGATATTGAGATCGGGGATATTTAAAGAAATATCATTAACGCTAAATTGGCGAGGTCCAGCTATCGCCAAAAGAGCCTTCGCGGCGGTCTGGAGAAAAGAATGTCCAATTTGCTCAAAGGTATTTGGCATATTGGCAGCTTCAAAAACATCAATGTTTTTTATGTTATACTTAATGTTTAAATAATACACACTGGGATCACTTGAGAGTTCAAGACTAGAATTTGCATCTGCTGAGAGCTCCGAATTGCCTGCGCGCTCGGCTAAATTCATCAGAGCTTCCTTTTGAATTTCGGCAATTGTCTCAACCTTGGAGAGCGGAGTAATAGATTCTTGCTGCTTAAGGCAAGCACAAGTTAAAAGCGCAACGCTTAGTAGGTTAACTGATTTAATGAACATGTAATCTCCCCATAGATTCCCAGACAGATTGCAGTGTAACTTTAGCAGCGTTTTAAATCTAATTTTCATCTTTTTAAGCACTTATCTCTTACACATTATTTCGTAAACTGTCATAAATCTAAGGCATACCAACAATATATTACTTAACAATGTTAAGTAATATGATTACTATTGCTCTAAATTTTAGACAGGACAATTATGAATTTAATAGATCTCTCTATCCGTCGCCCAGTTTTTGCTTGGGTGTTAATGTTTGCTCTCATTGTTTTTGGTGCAATTTCCATGAATCGAATGGGAATTAGTCAATTGCCAGATGTTGATTTCCCTATCATAACTGTTTCTTTTACTTATGATGGAGCAGCTCCTGAAGTTGTTGAGTCAGAGCTAATTACTCCAATTGAAGAGCGCTTGCTTGCCATAGAGGGTATAAAAGATATGCGCTCGCAAGCCAAACAAGGCTCGGGGCAAGTCACTCTCGAATTTGATCTTAATCGCAACGTAGATGTAGCGCTACAAGAGGTGCAAACGGCGCTAAATCAGTTGAAATTACCACCAGGAATTGATCCTCCTATAATCAAAAAACAAAATCCCGAAGAAGATCCTATTGTGATCGTTTCTATTTCGGGCCAGGCAGAATTAAAAGATATGTTAGCCTGGTCTGATAGCTACCTATTAGACCAGTTACGTTTTTTGCCTGGAGTTGGCGAAGTAAGTGTCGGAGGGTTTTCTGATCGCAATTTAAGAATTTGGCTTGATACTAAAAAACTTAATCTCTATGAGTTAACTATCTCTGATGTTGTCAATGCTCTAAAATCACAGCATGTTGAAAGTGCCGCTGGTCAGTTTACAGAAAAATTAAGAGAGCTTCGTGTGCGATGGTTAGGAGAGGCTAGTAGAATTGATGAAGTAAAAAATATTCGAATACTAAAACGTGGAAGCGAGCGGGTATTTGGTAAGAAACTTTATATTGGTGATGTGGCCGATGTTGTTGATGGCCTATCAGATATTAGGCGCATTGCTCGAGTTGATGGCAAACAAGCTATCGGCATTCAGATTAGAAAGCAAAGAGGAACTAACGAAGTTGAAATTGCCAAAGTTGTTAAAAGGAAACTTGAAGAAATCAAAGGGAATTTCCCAAAGGGCTTTAAGTATCAGGTGGTGGTAGACTATACGCAGTCTACTGAGGCCACTGTAGATTTAACGATAGAAAAACTTTGGGTAGCGGCGATCATAACTATTATTATTTGTTTTCTTTTCTTGGGAAGTTTTCAAGCTGCTCTCAATATTCTTTTCTCAATTCCTACTTCGATTGTAGGTACATTTACGATCATGTATTTTTCTGGATTCACTCTCAATCTTTTCACTCTTTTAGCCTTAACACTATCGATCTCAATCGTTGTTGATGACGCCATCATGTTATTAGAAAATATAGTTCGGCACTATCGAATGGGTAAAGATTCTATCACGGCAGCCTCAGATGGTGCTAAAGAAGTTCTTCCAGCAGCTGTCGCAGCAACCCTCGCAGTTGTGGCCGTCTTTTTACCAGTAGTCTTCATGGATGGAATTATTGGAAAATTCTTTTTTCAGTTTGGTATCACGATGTGTGCCTGTGTTTTATTATCTTTATTAGAAGCAGTCACAATTACTCCGATGAGGGCAGCAGCGCTTTTATCGACAGAGCCAGAGGTTAGTCGTTTTGAAAAATACTTAGATCATATTTTTGAAAAAGTAGAAAATATTTATCGCAGAGTTTTGCATATTACTTTGAATTGGAAATATATAGTTCTCCTTTTCTCAACAGCTTTTTTTATTTTATCCTTAATTTTAATTGCTAAAGTTCGCCAGGAGTTTGTTCCATTGCAGGATCAGAATTTAATCATTATGACGGCTCAGGCAAAGCCCGGAACTTCACTGGATGCAACAAGCGATGAAGCTCTTAAGATTGAAGAAGTTTTAAAAAGAAATCCTAATATTTTAAGTTATCTCGTATCTATTGGTGCAGGAGGTGGGATTGCGACCTCGGTAAATCAAATGACTATTCCAGTGATATTAAAACCACGCGAGCAGAGGAGTGTTGGTCACGTTGTTATAATGGAGCAACTTAGATCAGAATTTAAAAAGCTTAAAAGCCTAAAAGTTACACTACGAGATAACTCTGCTCGAAATCTTTCATCGGGAAGACAAAATCCAATTGGTATTAATCTTAGAGGGCCTGATCTAGATATCCTTGATGGCCTGACCAAGAAGCTTTCAAATCAATTAGAAGATGAGAAATTGGCAGTTGATATGGATACCGATTTTAAAAAAGGAATTCCAGAACTTCTCATAAAGCCTAACAGAGAAGCAATGGCCGATCGTGGAGTTACGGTTGATCAAGTTGGTGAGATTCTATCTTCAGGTATTGGCAGTGTGCGAGCTGGGCGTTTTACTATGGATGGAAAACGCTATGATATTCGCTTTAAAATTAAAGATGAGCTTATAAGATCTGCAGAGGATTTTAAAAAATTATATGTTCGAAATAATGTAGGTAATTTGGTGCCAATGAATGAGCTTGTCACTATTTTCGAAGGAAAAGCAATTCAAAATATTTCGAGAGTAAATCGTCAAAGATCAATTTCGTTATTTGGAAATTTAGCACCTGGAGTCTCTCAATCAAAAGCACTTGATCGAGCTAAAATAATAGCTGCTAAAATTCTTCCTCCTGGTTACACCTTTGCTCTGGAAGGAGCTTCTGCTGGATTTGCAAGCTCCTTTAAAAGTTTGAGTTCTGCATTATCAATAGGTATTTTGGTTGCATTTCTTATATTGGCCGTTCAGTTTAATTCTTTTGTCCATCCATGGTCAGTCCTAATTGCATTGCCTTTTAGCGTGAGTGGAGCTCTCGTTGCACTT
>CANFNL010000050.1 GCA_947448205.1 Bacteriovoracaceae bacterium | reverse complement strand
GCTGAATTATACAATACCCTTAAAAATTTTTCATCGTAATAGCCTATCAGAAAGGCACATAATGTATAAGAGGAAGCTATACTAATAGACCTCATAAAAAGATCCTTATCGCGATCGATATAGGTTCGAGCTTCATTTATTTGTATATCGGAGAAAATCTTCCAAAAAATCTGATCTAAATCATATTGCGAATTAGATGTTTTATAAAAATATTCATTTAGAAGCCAATTAAAATCATTTCGCCATTTTATTTTATCCCTCAATTGAATTTTATTTTTATACTGGCTAAAAACTTCTTGGAATTTATTTTGAATAGTGGATTGTTCAGATTCATCAATCAACAAGACTTCATTTAATGCTTCTAACTTACTTAGCAATTTAAAATTTATGATACCCTCTTTGGCCGATATCATAACCTCCACACCACTACATTTTTGCCAAAATATATTTCCTGGAGCGAGCAGCTCGTTTGAAATTTCATCAATGTCTAATCTAATTTTGCCCAAAATATTTACCAATTTTAAGGGTTTAATACCTTAGACTTTTCGGAACAAAATGAATTATGTTGAAAAGAATTTAAGACAAACCAAGTAAACTCCCTTTAAAAAAAGAGAGTCTAACTTGAGTTATTTTTTTTAATTTATTGGATTAAAGCATCTGAATTGATGAGTACCCGACTGATCCGTTATTGGTGGAAAAGATTTTCGGCATTCATCAGTGGCATTCCAACATCTTGGATTGAAATGACATCCATTTGGTGGATTCATTGGACTTGGAATATCACCTTCTAAAATAATTCGCCCAGCTCTTCCATGAGTGCTCGCATGAGGAATAGCTGAGAAAAGTGCTTTGGTATAGGGATGTTTAGCATGCCCATAAAGCTCGCTAGATTCTGCAACTTCGATCATATTTCCAAGATACATAACAGCAACACGATTTGAGATGTATTCAACAACCTTTAAATCATGAGCAATAAACAAAAAAGTTAATCCAAGATCTTTTTGAAGATCCATCAATAAATTTACAACTTGAGCTTGGACAGAAACATCCAGGGCAGAAACTGGCTCATCACAAACAATAAACTCTGGTTCAACGGCAAGTGCTCGAGCAATACAAATTCGCTGTCTCTGGCCACCAGAAAATTCATGGGGGTATTTATTGAGAGCATCTGATGGAAGTTGAACTTGATTTAAAAGCTCTAACAGGCGTTTTCTTCTTGTTACCTTGTCAGTGTGTAGACCATGGATTTCCATTGGCTCAGCTAAAATATCTCCAACTGTCATTCTTGGGTTAAGAGAGGCGTAAGGATCTTGAAAAATAATTTGCATTTTTCTTCTCACTGCTCTCATTTCTGCCGGAGTGTAATCTATAATATTTTTACCATTGAAAATAATCTCACCACTCGATGGCTCGATCAATCTTAGAATTGAGCGACCCAGAGTTGTTTTTCCACAACCAGACTCTCCAACTAAGCCAAGAGTTTCACCTTTTTTAATTTTAAAACTGACATTATTAACAGCATTAACTGCACCAATTTCTCGTCCAAACAATCCGCCTTTGATTGGGAATTTTTTGCAAAGGTTTTTTACTTCAATTAAATACTCGCTCATATATTTTAATCCTTAAAATTTATCCTAAAAAATTAGCTTAGTGGATTAAAGCACGCAACAAAGTGACCTTCACCTTTTGATGGCTTTAATACTGGATCTCCCTTCATACCTCTACAGGATTCTGTAACCTTCGAACATCTGTCTTGAAAATTACATCCATTTGGCAAATTAAACAAGGAAGGCACCATCCCTTCAATTGTTTGAAGTCTTTCTTTTTTATGACCACTAGTTGAATCGAATGAAGGAATCGAATCCATTAAACCTTTTGTATAAGGATGAGTAGGATGATTAAAAAGTGTTTCAACATCTGCACTCTCAACTATTTGGCCACAATACATAACAGAGACACTGTCACAAGTTTCGGCAACTACGCCCAGATCGTGAGTAATAAGAATGATTCCCATCCCTAATTCTTTTTGTAGTTTTTTCATTAACTCTAAAATCTGAGCTTGAATTGTAACATCAAGAGCAGTTGTAGGTTCATCTGCAATCAAAACATCAGGCTCGCATGATAATGCGATAGCAATCATTACTCTTTGTCTCATTCCACCAGAGAGTTGATGTGGATACTCATTAACTCTTTTTTCAGGACTAGGTATTCCTACCAAACGAAGCATATCGACGGCCTTAGCTTGTCTTTCAATATTAGAGAGATGAGGCTGATGAAGTTCAATGACTTCTTCAATTTGATTTCCGATAGTAAATACAGGATTGAGTGAAGTCATTGGCTCTTGAAAAATCATGGCGATTTTATTGCCTCTAATTTTTCTCATTTCACTGGCTTCCATATTAACTAAACTTTTTCCATTAAATAATATCTGGCCACTGGCAATTCGTCCTGGAGGATTAGGAATTAACCCCATAATCGCCAATGCTGTTACTGATTTACCTGAACCAGATTCGCCAACGATACCGATAGTTTTACCTTTAAAAACATCAAAGTTTACGCCATTGACCGCCTTAACGATTCCACGATCAGTTTTAAACTCTACAACTAAATCTTTTACTTCTAAAATTTTATCATAACTCATTTATTTATTTTCCTTTCAATTTTGGGTCAAGGGCATCTCTTAGAGCATCTCCCAAAATATTAAATGCTAATACAATTACAAACATGGCAAGAGTTGCTGCAGCTAACTGCCACCAAACACCACGTGATAATTCTAGTTTTGAATCATCAATCATGGTTCCCCAACTTGGACGACCAACAACTCCCAATCCTAAAAACGAAAGTATAACTTCTGACTTAACAGCAGCATCAAAAGTTTGAGTAAAATTGATGATAAGTAGATGAGAAATATTTGGCAAAATATGCTTTATCAGTTTTCTCGAATGAGTTGCCCCTATGGCGTTAGCAGCATGAACATACTCACGCTCTTTGTGCTTCATAACTTCGGCGCGAACAATTCGGCATAATCCAACCCAAGAGGTAACTCCTAACGAAAGAAAAACCGTCATTGTGCCCTTGCCTAAAATAAAAGCAATAGCCACCAGGAGCATGATTGAAGGTATTGAAGAAAAAGTGGTGTAAAACCAAACAATGAGCTCGTCGATAAATCCACCAAAATAGCCAGCAATCATCCCCATAGTTGTGCCAATAAGAATACTTATACAAGAAACGACAATACCGATAGCAACAGCTGTCTCAGTTGCCTTAACAACCTTTTGAAAAACACTTCTACCAAAAATATCTGTTCCAAAAATTATACTTGAACTTGGTGGCATATAGGACGCGCCCACTTCTTTATTCCAATCGCTGGCCAGAATTCCAGCTGAGGTCAAAATAGCCACTAAAAAATAAATTCCGACAATAATGAGTGCAATAAGCGAGAGTTTTTCGCTTATAACTTTTAATAAGGCACTATGGAGAAGTGATTTAGATTGTTTTACTTCTGTACTCATTTTAATTCTCCTACTTCAACTTCATTCTTGGATCGACCACAGTATAGAGAACATCTGTGAGCACGTTAAAGAGGATAAATCCAAAAGCACTTAAAATGGTCATGGCCTTAATGACTGGAAAATCACTATTGTTAATAGCCTTAACAACCATTGCACCCAATCCTGGGATGCTGAAAAAAGTTTCGGCCAGCAATAGTCCCAAAATTAAACTAGGAATCTGAATTATCAAATTTGTCAAAATCGGAATCATGGAATTTTTAAGAACATGCTTAAACATAACTTTGTATTCACTTAAACCTTTTGATCGAGCCGTTCTTACATAATCTTGGTAGGCTTCATCGAGAATTACGGCTCGATAGAAACGAGTGTCCCCACCAAAAAAGATAAAAACATAAAGGATAATTGGTAGAATTACGTATGGAATAAAGTTCGGAAATCCATTTTCATATCCTGAAATTTCAAACCAACCAAGCTTGTAAGCAAAAAACCATTGTCCAAATAAGATGATCGCTAGACTTGGAATACTCAACCCCACAATTGATAAAACCAACACAAACTTATCAATAAATTTTCCACGGAAATAAGCAACCAAGAGGGCTAAAGAAATAGAAAGCAAGCTAGAGAGAATATAAAGTGGTCCAGTAATTGAGAGCGAAGGTCCAGCACCTGCCTTGATCATGTCCCAAATATTTTGCTTTGAAGCCCACGAGTATCCGAAATCAAATGTAAAAGCCGTTTTTACCGTGTCGAGATATTGCACGATGAATGGCTTATCCATTCCTAATTCATGATGAAGTTCATTGATCTGTTGAATAGTTGCATGTTTTCCCAAAAGCGTATATGCCGGATCAGGTGCCACGAGGTTAAACAAAACAAAAATAACTAAGCAGACTCCAAACAGCACAGGAATGACATAAAGGAGTCTACGGAAAATATAAAGGTACAAATTCATATTAAAAATTTACCGTTAAAAGTTAGTGTTAAAAGTTCTTAAGCAATTGAGCTTTTTTAGCTGTATCAATATTTAAGTACTGAATTGCATCATGGTGCAAGTCAGTTGGATGGTAATTTTTAAGCCATCCATGTTCAAGGATATAAGCTTGTCTATGAACACCAAAAAGTGCCACCACTTCTTCAGCTAAAAATTTATTTAACTTTTCATATTTAGCCGTTCTCTCTGGCGAATCAAGCATAGTTGTTGCTTCTACAAACTCTTTGTTGAATTGAGGATTGTCATAGTTTGATCCGTTAGCCCCTGGAGACTTATTTGGACCGTAAAATAATTGAAGAAAGTTTTCAGCATCTGGGTAATCTGCTCCCCATGCTAAGCCGAAGATTTCTACTGATTTCTTTTTAACTTTTGCTTGAAATTCTGGCCATGGGCTTGAAACAACTTTTAACTTAATTCCAATTTGCTCCATTTGCTTTTGGAAGAATTCACCAGCTTGTCTTGAAGGTGTTGAATCTGGAATATCATACTTAATTTCTGGTAAACCTTTTCCACCTGGATATCCTGCTTCAGCTAACATTTTCTTAGCTTCTTCAAGTTTTAACCCTTTATATGGATTTTTATAATCTTTAATGTTTCCTGCAATCCCAGGAGGAATAATCGATTGAGCTGGAAAAGCAGTATTGTTAAAAAAAAGTGTATTTGACTTAGCTTCATCAAACGCTAAGTACATTGCTTGTCTTAATTTTTTATTGTGGAAAAGTTTGTTCTCGAAATTAAAAGCCGTATAAGTCACATCTAACTGAGGTGCGATTTCTAGGATAAATCCTTTTTTAACTAGCTCATCTGAGAGTTTATTATTTTTTATTGCAGTTGCAAAATTATCTTTAGGAACTGAATAATAATCTATTTCACCTTTATTGAGTTTTAACCAAGCAGGTTGTGGTTCAACCATCACATGAACAACTACCTTTTCGACTAAGGGAAGTTTCTTTCCAGCATCTGAGAGTAAATTTTTAAATTCATCAGAAGCTTCACTTGGATAAAACTTCTCTCTAAAAGTTGGATTTTTTACATAAGTAATTTTTTTACCCTGATCAAAAATGGGAAGTATATAAGGACCAGTTCCAATAGGGTGATTGATAAATTCTTTACCGTACTTAGCCACAACTTCTTTGGCGACTACATAAGTAAAAGGCATTGCCAAAGAGTACAAAAATTGAGGGAATTTTTTAGCAAGTTTAAATTGCAATGTGTACTTATCCAGGGCCTTAACACCTTCAACTTCTTCATCGTAATTAGTTGCAGCTAATTTTGAATTTTTCTCTCTCCACTCATTTAAACCCTTAAGTTTTCCGTCGAGAACCCACCAACCAGTTGCTTGATTTCTTGAATCGGCTAGGCGCTTAATTGAATAAACAAAGTCACTGGCTTCAACTTCACGACCTTTGGCGCCTGCAAAAGCAATATCGTCTTGAAACTTCACCCCTTTTCTTAATTTAAAAGTATAAGTGATCCCATCTTTTGAAATCTCCGGAAGAGACTCAGCGAGATTTGGCACTAGCTCATAAGGCATTTTAAGCCAATGATATTGAAGAAGACCTTCGTAAATTTTTGAGATTTCTCGCCCAGAGTATAGATCGTCGGCTTGAATTGGGTCATAGCCTTTAATCTCTGCAGGACTGACAATATTTAAAACTTTTTCATTCGCGTCTTGTTTTTTAGTACAACCCGAAAGAACTAAGAGTGCCGAGCACATTACAGTCAATAAGATGTTTCGCATTTTCATTTAAAAATCCTTTTTGTGCAAAATAGAATTGAACTTTTATATATATCTAGGATGTTGTGCGTTTGTCATTCAATTTAGGTCAACTTTTTAGCAACGCGCCGCCTCCTTAACTGCCACAATTCTGGGGGACAAGAAACAGTGTCATTATAGGTTCAGAATAGCCCTGAGTTTTGAGAAAAATTTTAAAAATCGAGCGCTCAAAGTAAGTTTGGTTGTCAGAAAAATTATCAACACTAAAGACATAATGAGGTGTTTCACGCATTAAAATAAAATGGTCGTCATTTAAAGTCGCTTTGAAATGCGCCGGATAAATTCCTAAATTTTTATAATTAATAAAATCTGAGGCGAAGACAAAAAATTCTTCAACCGTTTTTATGATTTGCTCTAGGTCGGTGCGATCGCCTATTCTTTGGCGTAGCAAGCCTATTAACTCAGTGCGACCAATTTGAGTTGAAACAACTTTGGGATTGAGACTCAGGCTCACGCGAGTTTCTCCAATGATGGGAAAATCTAACGCAAGTTCAAATATGTTTTTTATTTTGGAAATTTGAGATTCATAACCGAAGGCATATTTTGAACCAGCAAGCTCAATTCTGCCTTTGCCAGATCCTTCTACACATATTTTTTTAAATTGTTCGTTTAAATAAGCCTGTGACTTAATGTCAGGGGCAACTTGAATGTTTGAGCACGAGAGATGAATACAAACAAAAAAAGAAAATAATAAAAGCTGCCCAATTATTTTGGGCTGGAAGCTGGTAAGCGCATACCTTCTACTTCTTTTAAAATTTGTAATACGTCCTCTTTTTCTGCTTCAATCTTGCTCTGCTGTAGTGCCTCGGTTAGAAACTCGCGAGCTTTAGCAGGGTTATTTAATTTTTGATAAATCATCGCCAAATGTTTGGTTATTGTAACATCGCTTTTAACTAACTCAAAAGCTTTCTTTGCTTCGGAAAGTGCTTCTTGAAACTTACCCGTTTGGAAATAAAACCACGCTAGAGAGTCGCGAATGTAGCCATCCTCAGGTCTTAGTTTTACGGCCTTTGAAATATAATCGAAAGCAATATCCATTTTTTCATTTTTTTCTAAATACGAATAACCCAGAAAGTTTAAAGCATGAGCATTATTTGGATCTCTATCAACTATACCTTGAACAAGTTTGCGCGCCTCTAAATACTCTCCGTCTTTTTCTAGAATAGAGGCTAAGTAATAACCATGAGAATCAGTAAAGTTCTTATTCGCTTTTACTTCACTCATTATTTTTATTGCTTCTTTATATTGAAAAGTATCGTCGAAATAGCTAGCTTGAAGCATTTTTAAATCTACTACATTTTCTTCATGCTCTCTTATTCTCTCATTAGTAAAAGTTAAAAAGTTTGTTAAAGCCTCTCCACTTTTTCTATTTTGAGCAAACTCTTCACGCGCTAAAGCTCCCATCATTTGCCCCATTTGAAGACCAGCATCGCTAAAGAGAGCAGAGGATGAGGGAATCTTTTTTAGATACTCTATCGCTTCTGAAAATCTGTTTGTTTGTTGATAAAGAGCCCCTAAGTAATAAATAACTTTATCCGACTCTGGCACCACTGTTAATACTTCTCTAAAGAGGTTAATCGCCTCTTCGAAGCGATTGGCATCTGAATAAAGTAGCCCAAGGCGAACTTTTAAATTGAGATCTGTATTGTCCAATGAACTAAGAGTTTCAGCGTAGGGTATAACTTCTGAATTTGCTTCCTGTGAAAATAGGACTGTAACTAAACGAGAAAGTACAGATGTATTACTTGCATTGCCCTCTCTGCTTAAGAAATATTTATAGGTTTTTACAGCTGATTTAAAATCCTCTTTTTCTTCGTAATAGGCTCCAATGGCCAAAGCAGCTTGTGCGTACGTAGGATCCAGTTTCAAAGATTTTTCGAAAAACTTTTTTGCTTCCTTTTTTTGCCCTCTTTCGTAATCTATTTTTCCACGATAAAAAGAGTAAATGGGGTCTTCTTTACTTTTCTTTTCACATTTAGAAAGAAGTCCATGAGCCTCTTTATATTTTTTTTCCGCTGAAAAAGATTTTGCTAAAAACAAACAAGCTTCTTCTGGGTCTGTACTTGTATTAATAATTTTTTGGTACGTTTCACGAGCAAGAATAGGCTTTTCTAGAGCAGCATAAACTCCAGCTAAAATCATGCCGCTAGAGTCATCTGTGCTGTGTGACTCCGCAAAGACTGCTTGCAAAATACTTTCTGCCTCTTTTAATTCTCCGATGCGGATGAGCTCAATTGATAACTTTCTCTTTAAAAAATTATCATGAGGCTGAAGTTCGACGACATACTTAAAAAATTGTGTCGCCGCTTGATAATCTCCGCGAATAGAAGCATCATTGCCTTTAATAAATAAATCAGTTGCTAAAAATTCTGAAGCACGCCCGCCAAGGGATTTAGCTTTAGCCACCATCTCCTTGAGATCGTCTGACTTGAAACCTATTTCACTGTATGGATCTGTTGCTTTAGGAACATTAATTGACGCGTGATTATCAACGGCAAATTCTGAACATCCCATCAAAAGTAAACTCGTAGTCAGCAAGGAGTATTTAAAAAAATGCATCTGCCAATCCCTAGCATTAAGAGAATGATCTCTCTCTTTAACCTTTTTCGAACTTCGAGAGCTAAAGCTTTAAGCTATTTTGAAAAGCGGAGGAATATTCCCATCTTTTCGCTATGCTCCTAATACTTGATTTAATTGTATTCTCTAAAATTTTATAGATCCCCCTTAAAAATTGTTTTGAAATTTGTTTGACAGCAGCAATTTAAAATTGTTATTTCATGGCGTGCAATGACTGAGATCCGCGAAAAAATCCAAGCTACGCAACTAAATGCTTGATTTTAAATAAAAATGACTCGGACTTCATGATTTTGACCGCTGCCAATAAACATGGATGAAAAAAGTACGCGATTGGCAGCAATGCTAGAAAATTTGTGATAGAAAATTTACGGTCAAACGGCCATAAAGTTATGTTCAGAGAGCTAAACAGACTCTCTTTAAAAATAGGGGTACAAAATGAGTGACATTAGAACAATCAAGCGCTACCAAAACAGAAAACTTTACGACACTCACCAGAGCTGTTATGTGACTCTTGAAGAGATCGCACAAATCATCAGAGAAGGTAACGAAATTCAAGTTATCGACAACAAAACTAAGAACGACATCACTTACATTACTCAAATTCAACTTTTATTTGATCAAGAGAAAAAATCTACAAGATCAGGTGACGTAGAACTTCTTAAGCGTGTCATTCGTTCTGAAGAAGGGACTTTCACTGGATACATCAAAGGTCTTGAAAAGAAACTTGGTGGCGAAGTTGTTACTCCATTCATGGCAAACGAAACTAACTCTGCTATTGAAACTACAACTACTTTAAACTAAAATTCTAAGCATTAGTCCTCTTTAAAATAGAAAGGTACTCAATGCTTAATAAAATTTTTAAAATAGATCGTTTAACACCCGTCTTAATGGCGGGTGTTTTTATTTCTGCCCCTATCATCAAGCTCAAGGCAGAAGAAACTCAGGTGAAACCCAATATTCACCGTATCACCAGTGAAAAAGCAGCTCAAAAGGTCAATAACTCTATCCCTGACTCTAGTGACATAATTCTGGGACAACTTCACAAGCATTCTATAGGAATTGGAATCGGGCAAACTTTTTTGCGTTCAGACTTAGGCGACAATGGGAATGATAAAATTACGCCTGAGCTCTACTATAATTATTCGGCCAGTTACTCTTTTGATTTTCTGGCTAATCTTCACTACTCGAGTCACGAGTTTTTAAATCGTCAATCAAAAGCTCGCGGTCTGGCTTTGGCCATAAAAGGCAAGGGATTCCAATTCGATGCTTTTTCGCCATTTGTCTTAGCTGGCTTGGGTTTTTATTTACCTAGTGCAAAAAGACTTATCAATGGTGTTCCAACCGATTCAAGATCTCAATTAGTTTTTGGAGTCAATGTTGGTGCCGGTGTAGAGCTTCATTTAAATAATGAGATCACTGTAGGTGTCATTGCTCATTATCACGATCCTTTTGATGTCAGACAAGATATTGGTGGACCACTAGAGGCATCGTATATGAAGCTGCTCATTTTAGCTTCATATACCTTCAAATAATATGTCGGATATTAATTTAGCCCCGCATCGACTTTACATATTTACTGGTAAAGGCGGTGTGGGGAAAACATCTCTCGCCATGGCCTTTACAAAATTCCTTGAAAAAAAAGGAATCAACGTCAAATACAATTGTTTCAATCAAAACCCAGAAATAGCACTGCAAAGACAATTAAAACTTCCGTCGATAGAAATAAAAATGGAATCGAGTGCTGAAGTTTACATCGGGAGAAAGCTCAATTCTACAACAATTGCTTCATGGATAATGAAGACCCATTTTTTTAAATCTCTTTTTCAAATGATACCCGGATTAGGCCATATGATTTTGCTTGGTCATTTGATTGATGAACTTGAAACAGATCCTACCCTTGTTATCGTCCTAGACTCTCCAGCTTCTGGACATGCTCTAACTATGTTTGAATCCTCTTCCAATTTTAAAACCATTTTTAAGTCAGGCTTAATTGTCAAAGACATTGACAGAATGCATCGTTTCTTAAAAGGTGCTAAAAACTTAAAAACTCATGTTATAACTTTAGCTACAGAGCTATCGTTATCAGAGGCAAATGATCTAAAACAAGAGCTCGATAATAACTTACCTGATACCGAAGCTCACTCCGATTTAATAGTGAATGATAGTTATAAAAAATATTTTGATTTTTATCAAATTGATGAAAACAAACTACCTAATTTTTTAAAACAAAAAATTGAATTAGAAAAAAAAATTATCAATGACTATTTAACACTTCCTCATATTGATAAAGATGACGGAGCTCAAATCGTTATGGAGTTGTCAAAATATATGGAGGAATTAGTATGAAAATTCCTCAAAAAAAAGTTGAACTCTTTTGTGGTACGGGAGGAGTTGGTAAAACTACCATCGCAACGGCCCGGGCCTTGGCACTTGCACTTTCAGGAAAAAAAGTTTTACTCATAACCATTGATCCCGCTAAAAGACTTAAGCAAATACTCAATATGAAAGATTCTGACGATGGTGAAATAAGTACCATCTCACTTGAGCTTTTTGCAATGGATCCCGTTAGTACATCTGGGAAATCTTTTGATGCCCTCTTAATGTCTCCAAGAGCAACTTTACAGCGAATGGCCATAGAAAAAAATCTGCATGCTGAATTTGATTCCGATATCATTAAGACACTCTCGCGTCCTTATGGTGGAATGAATGAAATTATGTCGATTATTGAAGTCCAGTTTCAATTAGAAAAAAATATCTATGATACCATCATCCTCGACACTCCTCCTGGGAAACATTTTATTGATTTCTTAGAATCTTCTGAAAAAATTAAAAATTTTTTTGATAAATCATTTTTAGAAATTTTTGAATATCTTGGTAAAAACATCACAAGTGGTGGCAAGGCCCGAAATTTTATTTCATTCATAGTTTCTACAGGTATAAAAAAATTATTACATTACTTAGAAGACGTGACAGGAGCTGATTTCGTCAGAGAATTTATCGATGCTGTTTTGGCCTTGTATAAATGCCGCGACTCTTTTTTAAAGGCACTCAGTTTTCAGAAAGAATTAAAAAAAGAAAGTTTTTCTAATTGGTTTTTGGTGACCTCAGTTGAGCAACAAAAAATGAATGAAGCACAAGAATTAAAGCACGATGCTGCTCATTTTCTCCATCGCGATCACTTTCTTGTAATGAACAAGTGCCTTAGCACTTTTTTAGATAATTGGAATACTGAAGGAAATGAAGTGTTAGAACGCTTAAAGCAATCGATGACAAAACGCGAGCATGAACTGCAAGAGTTCGCTGGTAAAAATTTTTTAAACGTATTAAAATTTCACGAAATCAATCACCCTTCTCCAATGGAGCATGTAAAGAAGCTTGCCCAAATGTTTTTAGATCAAACTCGAAACGACTAAGGAACCCAATGCAATACGATATAACAAATAAAGAACAACTCGAAAATTTTATCTGCACCAACTGGAATGACATCAATAGCTATATTGCTAAAATCTCTCAAGATCTACCCATTCCGTTTTATTCAAGTGTCGATATAAGAGAGAGCAAGGAAAAATATGCTCCAGTTGATCACAACATGTTTCCTGCAGGCTTTAACAACCTGTGCTCAGCAGATTTAAAAGATTCCCAAGATATTTTTAGACAGACATTAAAAAAAATAAATAACAATGCCAGAAACATTGGAATTATTACAGAATCTCATACCAAGAATCTAATGTATCTCGATCACTTGGCGACTTTGTCAAAACTAACTGAAGAGACTGGGCTTTCGGCACACTTTTTAAGTTTTGACTCTGCCCTTTTTCCCAACAATGAAGACTCTATTGATCTCTTATCGCATTCTGGTCACGCCATAAAAATTTTTCGTGGAAAAATCCAAGGTGGACTGATTTCGATAGCTGGCGAAAAAATTGATATCGCTATCAACAACAATGACCAATCAAATCCATGGCCCATCGAATGGAGAGAAATAACTACACCGATTGTTCCTACGCCGCTCATTGGCTGGTTTAGAAGGCAAAAAAATATTCATTTTTATTATTATAAAAAAGTAGCAGATGAATTTTGTGCTTTTTTTAAAATTAATCCTGATCTTATTCAGGCTCAATTTAGAGCTGTAGAAGAAGTTGATTTTGAAACCAAGCAAGGTTTAGAGAAATTAGGAAGTGCCGTTGATGATCTCATTTCTACTTTAAAACCTGGCTCTAAAGTTTTTGTCAAAGCCTCTCAGGGAACTTATGGAATGGGGATTAGTGTTGTCTCTTCAGGCGAAGAAATTATAAACATGAATCGTAAAACCCGAAATAAAATGGATGTCGGTAAAAATAGTATTAAATTCACCTCTCTTTTAGTTCAAGAAGGAGTTGAAACAATTATTAAATATGATGACATGCCCGCTGAAATTACTATCTACTTAGTTGATGGTAAAAGTATTGGTGGATTCATGCGTGCTAATAGTGAAAAAGACAGTATGGGAAATCTCAATAGTCGTGGGATGGTTTTTAGAAAGCTATGCATGGGAGATATTAAAGGATCTCCATGTGATCATACTGTAAAAGAGGCGACTTATTCTTTGATAGCCAGGCTTTCGGTTATTGCTTCCGCTCATGAAATAAAAGAAGTTCTAAATTAGAATATTATTAATAGGAGATTAGCTATGATGATAGGAGCTAAAAAAAATATCTTGGATGCAATTGGCGGAACACCAATTATTAAACTCAATAAAGTAGCCAATGAAGTGAAGTCAGAAATTTATGTAAAACTCGAATTCATGAATCCTGGTGGATCCAGTAAAGACCGTATCGGTGGATTCATAATGGATAGAGCAGTTAGCGCTGGGAAATTAAAACCAGGGGGAACTATTATCGAAGGAACATCAGGCAACACTGGAGTGGGACTTGCGATGTGGGCAGCAGTCAATGGATACAAATGTATTTTTGTAATGGCCGATAAGCAGTCTATTGAAAAAGTGAATAACTTAAAAGCTTTTGGTGCAAAAGTAGTCGTGTGCCCTACTGACGTCGAGCCGGAAGATCCAAGATCATACTACTCAGTTTCAAAGCGCTTAGCCGAAACGATTCCTAATTCATACTATGTGAATCAATACGATAATCTTTGGAATAGAGAAACTCACGTCGCAACAACGGGTCCAGAAATTTTTGAACAAACTAAAGGTGACTTTGATGTTTACATGGCAGGAGTTGGCACCGGAGGAACTATTACTGGTGTTTCAACATATCTGAAAACTAAAATGCCACATTTAAAAACAGTTGGTGTTGATGTCGAAGGATCAATTGTAGCTCAGTTTGCGAGAACAGGTGATTTAAGTGGTGCTCGCTCATATGTTATTGAAGGAATTGGAGAAGATTTTATTCCTGAAAATTACGATTTCAAAGTTATAGACGATTGGGTTGTTGTTGGGGATAAAGAATCATTCTTGATGACAAGAGCACTGCTCAAACAAGAAGGCATTTACACTGGAGGCTCAGGAGGAGCTGCAGTGGTTGGGGCTATAAAATACGCTAAAACTTTAGTTGAGCCCAAAAAAATTCTGGTCATCCTTCCAGACTCAGGAAATCGATATGCTTCAAAAATTTTCAACGATGAATGGATGATGAGCAAGGGCTATATCGCTTCTTCATTTAATGTAATCATTAAAGATCTACTGGCCGAATTAGGGAAAAACAATAATGAAGTAATCTCAATTACAGATCACGCTAATATCGGTGATGCGGTAAAATTGATGGAACAAAAAAATGTGTCGCAATTGCCAGTTATTGCCGACGGAATCATAAAAGGAGTTTTGAGTGAAAATGCACTTTTAAAGCCGCTTTTTAATGGCGAGTATCACTTAAGTGATTCTGTCTCACTTGCCTATTCAAATAAATACCGCGAAGTAGATATTAATGACTTACTCTCCAACGTAGCTGATTCGCTTCTCAAAAAAGAAGTCGTACTCGTAAAAGAAAATGGAAAATTGGTCAATTTGCTCAGTAATATAGATATATTAAATTACATCGCAAAAAGTGAAAATATTTAAGAAATTAATTAAGAGAGAAATATATGAGTAAAAAAGTTATATCTAAAACTAAAACTAAAAACAAAAGCAAAGTCACAGCTAGGAAATCTCAACCAGCCTTTCATGATATCGCTACAAGAGTTATCCATGTTGGCGGACATCCCGATAAAGAAACGGGGGCCATTATGCCTCCAATTTATCAAACATCAACTTATGTGCAAGAGTCTCCTGGAATCCATAAAGGATATGAGTACACGCGCTCGCATAATCCTACTCGTACTCGTTTAGAAGAATGCTTAGCTTCCCTGGAACAAGCCAAGCATTGCGTAGTCACAGCATCTGGGCTTTCTGCCGAAATGCTTATTATGCACTTACTCCCAGCGGGATCAAATATTATATGTGGCGATGATGTCTACGGTGGAACGTATAGATTATTTACGACTGTTTTTCATAAAATGCATAATTTTAAATTTATCGATACAACTAACGTAAAGGCCGTAGAAAAAGCAATGAAAGAATTTAAGCCAGCTCTTATCTGGCTAGAAACTCCAACCAATCCTCTTTTAAAAATTACTGATATTGTCGAAGTCACAAATATCGCTAAAAAAGCAAAAGCACTTACAGTTGTCGATAATACTTTTATGAGTCCATATTTCCAAAACCCACTGGTTTTGGGTGCTGACATGGTTTTGCATTCTATGACTAAATACTTAAATGGTCATAGCGATGCGGTTGGTGGCTGTATTATGCTGAATGATTCTGAAAAACATAAAGCACTTTTTACCCTGCAAAATTCAATCGGACCATGCCACTCACCATTTGATTCATGGTTAGTTTTGCGAGGATTAAAAACTCTTGCCATCAGAATGGAGGCTCATCAAAAAAATGCTATGGCGATAGCTGAGTATTTAGAAAAGCATCCTAAAGTTCAACGAGTGGTTTATCCTGGTTTAAAATCTCATCCCCAACACGCTATCGCCGAAAAACAAATGTTAGGCTATGGTGGGATGATCACTTTTTTCATCAAAGGTGATATTAAAAAAGCCAATAAATTTTTAGAGACCGTGGAACTTTTTGCACTGGCCGAAAGTTTAGGTGGTGTTGAAAGTCTAATTGAAAACCCAGCGATCATGACTCATGCTTCAATACCTAAAAAGGTTCGTGAAGCTATCGGACTTACTGATAACCTAATTCGATTATCAGTGGGAATTGAGAATGTTGATGATTTGATAGATGACCTTGATAGAGCTTTTCGAGCTGTTTAGAGATTCAACTGAGTTATCAAATCACTAAATACAAGAGCTAGTTTGCTTAAAGCTTTAGAAGCATCAATTAATTGAGACGCATCTGAGGTGTTCATTTTGGAAATAGTGGACACTTCTTTAACAAGCTTTGAAACACCAGTTATTGAATTACTAGATTGGAGAATGATTCGTGAAATTTCATTTGTTGTAGCGGCTTGTTCTTCCACGGCCGCTGCAATATTGCCAGCATAACCATTAACTTTATTGATACGAATGGAAATTTCTTCAATAGCATTGACTGCTTTAACAGTATCGGTTTGTATTGCTTCAATTTTTTTAACAATATCACCAGTTGCATTTCCAGTTTGTTTTGCTAGTTCTTTAACTTCGTTGGCAACTACTGCAAAACCTTTTCCAGCTTCTCCTGCTCTTGCTGCTTCAATGGTCGCATTTAAAGCCAGTAGGTTTGTTTG
>CANFNL010000049.1 GCA_947448205.1 Bacteriovoracaceae bacterium | reverse complement strand
TTGACTAAATTCTTTATGGCACATTGTGGATCTAAATTTTCAATTTTTTTACATGGATGAATATAGCCATCGGCAAACGAAGGAATATTTCCAGCAAGCTCAAGTGCACCCGCTGCACCCATGGCATGGCCAATAAAACCCTTTGTCGCATTGATATGAACATTTTTATATTCGTCAAATAGCTGAGCTACGGCTTGGCATTCTTGAATATCACCTTGAGTTGTGCCAGTGGCATGCATGTTAACGATATCTATTTCGTTGATATTAATGCCAGCTTTTTTTATGGCCATTTTCATACATTCGATTTGGCGTTCAGTATTTGGGAGTACAAAATCACTAGCGTCACTGTTGGAGTGATAGCCTATAATTTCACCATAGATTTTAGCATTTCGTTTTGTAGCATCAGATAAACGCTCGAGTGCATAAACGGCTCCACCTTCGGAGACCACAATTCCGTTTCGATTAATATCAAGTGGGCGAGTGGCCAGTGCCGGATTTTCATGATGGCCTAATGCTCCTTGTGCCTTGAAAGCTGCAAATATTCCAAAAGTTTCTGTCGATTCAGAAATTCCTCCAGCAAAGGCAAAGTCGACTTCATCTAATAATAGTTGTTGCACACCTTGAATGATTCCTAAATTTCCAGCAGCGCAAGCTGCCCCAATGGTATAATGAGGTCCCGTTATGCCTAAATTAAGAGTGACTTCTCCTGCGGGGTTATTAGCAACAGTTCTGGGGTTGTGATGATGTGACCACAAGGATACATCTCTTTGATGAGAATTATAAAGATCGTGAATTTCGTTTTCAGTTTCAACATTTCCGTGCTCAGTAATTCCTAAATAGACACCAACCCGATTTTTATCGATGGCTTCAAAGTCAATTCTCGAGTCTACTAAAGCTTCATTGGTACAATAAATAGAAATGGCGCCAGCGCGAGTTCCGCGTTTTCTCATTTTTTTGGGTTGGTATTTAGTTTCATCAAATTTACAAAGGCCTGCGGCTACTAAACCCATATGGCGAATTTCTGTATGCGAAATTCCACTTCCATTATTTAGGAGTCCATCTCTGAGCTCACTTAAGTTATTTCCCATTGGGCTCGTTAATCCAATGCCAGTGATAACAATTCTTTGGTTGTCTGCTTTCATTAAAGGAGTCCTTTAAAATTATTTTTAAATTTAGTCGTTAAATTATCTTTTATATTGAGCGTAAGATCACTTAAGGGAGCTGCACTTGTGGTGATAAAATCCAGGGCCTTTGGAAGTCTCTTTATAATCGCTTCATAATGCTCTTGGTGTTCGCGCGATTTATTGTTGGCAATTGTGATAACAAAATTCATCACTGATTCGGCAACCTCACAAGTGCTAATGATTGATTGCATCCTTTTTTTTCTGGCTAAATTATCTACGCCCTGTGATTTATCCATCACTCTTTGGGCCATATTTTTAAAATCAGAAATGTATTCTTCTTCTCGTTTTCTAAAAACAGAAGCGACAATATTAAGAGAGTCTTCTCGGGCTGAATGTAATTTTGCCTTGGAGTTTTCTCTCGAGTCTCTAGTTTCTATGGCCCCAAAATGGGCTAGAGTTTTCAGAGATAAAGAAACAGCACTTTGTGATAAATTAAGCGCCTCTTCTATTTCCTCTGAGGTGAGGGATTTTTTGGCGAGCACTAAAAGTCCAAAAACCGAACCATCAATTCTTTTGAACCCAATGCGATTGAAAAACATTTCAAAATGTGGCAGTTCTTTTAAAACTTCAGGTTCAACGATCATTACTCACCCGTTTAAATTAGCATATTACAAAAATAGAATATATAGAATATTTGCGATTTGTGACTAGATTGTCCAGTACAATATGATTATACTTCAAACTAGTACCTAGAATCTTTTTAAGGGAGATGAAAATGAATTCTAAGAATTTATTAATAATTGCTGCACTTTCAGGCTTTACTCTAGTGTCTGCTACTGCAGAGGAAGGTAAATCTGTTGCAACAAAAGCTGCAAAATTAGAATCTAGCGAGGCAACTGGTCAATGTGCTGGTGTTAATTCATGCAAAGGTACATCTGCTTGCCATAGTGAAGCAAATAGTTGTGCAGGAACTAATTCATGCAAGGGCAAGGGATGGATCAAAACATCTGAAAAAGAATGCAAGGCTAAAAAGGGGACTTTTACTAAAGCTTAACTCAGTAATCGCTTCCTTCGTCATCATTTTCATTTATTGGTGCGGCCATACTGCTGTCGATGTTTCCGTTTGCTCCATCTTCATTAAGGACGGGAGGAGTAATTGGATTTGACATTAAGTCGACGTCAGTTGCTTCTGAAGTTTCATTGGCCCAAACCTTACCGTAAGATGACACGGCAATTAAAGTAAGTAGTGCAACTAAAGTAATTCGAGTTAAATTTGCAATTTTGAGCACAAAAGCCTCCGTTTATGTTCTTGTAATCAGTATAGCACTTAGAAGGACAGCAATAAACCTTAAAAATTTCACCAAAGTGCTGATTTTCTAGTGATTATTCTTAAATTTTTAGTCTAAGATAGTAGTGTAACAAAATAGTGGTGTAAATTTATGAAGGGGAAAACCTGCTATGGGTGGATTCAAAGACGAATTTGATGAAATTGAAGAAGATCTCGACGAGGGAATTGATGCCGAGGGAGATGATTTTGCTTTTGACGATGAAGATGACGAAGGCAAATCTTCTGGCAAAAAAAGTAAATCTGAAGGCTCGGGATTTAATCGCGATAATTATTATCTTTACAAAGATAAATTAGTTCAACTCTCTGGAACAATTAGACCAAAAGAGCGCACAAAAGAAGGGAAGGTTGTTTCACTTGATTTCAAAACTGATGAAAAAATTTATAGCGTAGTAATGGATGATATGGGCAAAAAACTAATGGGTTCTTGCTTTCAAGAATTTTTAGTTACCGGACTTGTTAGCAAGGTAACTGAAAAAGAATACACCATTGCAATTAAAACCTATATTTAGTTATATTTTACAAAAGTTTTGTAATCGTGAAAGTTGGGCCTAGACTCTTTATGAGCTAGCGCCCAATAACTGATGGATCCCTGACGATCTTTAATTACACTTGTTAAACTAATTTCGCATTGAGAGTCAGCCTCAAAAAAACCTTTTGGGAAAAATATTTTTTTTAACTCGGTCACTAAAAAAAAATTGTCTAATGATAAAAGTATGTCTGTTGCAGGCGTCTGCATTAGCTCCCATTCAACTAGTGGTCCCCTTAGAGTTTTAAAGCTAAAACAGTTCCATTCAAATGATGGTGAAAAATTAAACTCTAAGTATTCACCATTTTGATTCTTTATAAAAAATTCAAAACAAGTCTTTTCCCAAAGCTTTTGTATCCTTTTTTTATTTGGTGACGTCGATCCTAAATCAATAAGCTCGACTCCTTTGTTGATTCTAAAGCTTATAAATAGTGATTCATCGTTTTGATTGATTTCTGCCTCAAGATTTATATTGGGAGAGGATGATGTATCAAAAGGAATTAATGTAAATTTTGCCACTATTTCACCTTTATGTTCTGGGATGCTTATGAATTAATTTTTTCGATGATTAAACCCGAGAAGACTTTTGCACGAGTCCCCTTAAAGGCCATGAAAAAAATTTTTATTTGCAATCTTATAACTGCCATTATGACTCTCTTATCAATTTAGCTCAATGCTTTTGAGAAAACAAATTTGGATTTTGATAATAAAGCGGTACTTGGAAATCATTTAGAGGCCTATAAAAATGATCCCGCATTTAAGCAATTGTAGGGTCTCCTGCAAAAATTAAAGTCAGGGGATAAAAGTACTATTGTTGATGAACATTATCGACTAATTTGCGACATAGAAATTTGCAAGGAGCGTGTTTGTAACCATTGCCCCAAATACATTGTTATGACTGAACAGATAAATACAGTAATTGAAAATATATTCCTAAAGATGCTCGTTTTATCGAAGCCTCTATCGATCAGGAAATTACGAGAGAGTATAGAATAAATAAAAATATCAACAAAGATTATGTTTGCCTGGAATAGGATAAAAAGACCAGCATCTACTACCAAATGTCTGCTAAATTTTAATTTCAAGAATTATTGGACAATGATCACTACCAAGCACGTGGCTTTGATGCTCAATTTTTTTAACTTTATTCAGAAGATTTTTTGAGATAAAAAAATAGTCTAAACGCCAACCAATGTTTCTTTCTCGACAGTCACCTCTGTAAGTCCACCAAGTGTATTGATTAGGGATATTTTGATTGAAATGGCGAAATACATCGATAAAATTAGCCTCTAATAGCTCGTCTATAAAGACTCGTTCATTGGGCAGAAAGCCTGTTGTTTTACTATTGCTTTTTGGATTAGCCAAATCAATTTCTCTATGAGCAGTATTAACATCGCCACAAATAATGATTTCTTTTTTTGTTTTTATATGAAGTGATTGAGCAAGTTTGAGAACCTTCCTAGAGAAGTCTAGTTTATAGTCGACTCGTGAATGATCTCTTTGTCCGTTGGGAAAATAGCCATTGATAAGAATAATATTTTCAAACTCTATCCAGATAAGTCTTCCTTCAGAATCAAAGATTTCTTCGTTGAGACCTCTGTTAATAGTAAGTACTTTTTGAGAAATATTTTTTTTAATTAAGAGTGCTGTTCCAGAGTATCCTTTTTTTTGGGCCGAAAATAGTTGAGTGTCGTATTCACTACTCCAAGACTCCAGTAATGGAGTTACATCCTCCTCATGCGCCTTTATTTCTTGAAGGGCAATAACATCAGGTCTATAGCTATCAAACCAAGCTTGGAAGCCCTTTGTTGCGACTGAGCGTAATCCATTAACATTCCACGTTGCAAGAATCATTATTTCTCCATTTTTATATTTACAATAATAAAAAATATTTTTTTATTATTGTGTTTTAGATTTCTTTAATTACTGTTAAGTTATTCTATAGATTCAATCCTTAACAGTTTAGAATCTTTTTCTTTCATGTGAAATTAAATTGTAGATATTTATAAATAAATTAACTGGAGACAACCTATGAGATCATTTAAAAATATTGCGACTCTTGTTCGCACCAAAAGAATTGGCCATCCTAAAAACTATTCTCAATCAGATCTCTCTTTATTACTAGGTTACAAAAACGGCCAATTCATCTCCAACGTTGAGCGCGGGCTTTGTAATGTTCCTTTGAAGATGATGAAAAAGATTTCTGAAGTCTTAGACATTAATCCAGATGAGTTAAAAACGGCCATCCTTAAGGATCACGAAGAGACACTTACTAATTATTTTAATAAACCTGCTTCAGCTAAAAAATCTGCAGTAAGAGATTCAGCAAGTATCGAAGTAAGATAAAAAGCTATTTTTAGCTTGAGCTAAAGTAAATTTTTGTATTTTAAGTAATCTTCGGCCGTCCCTATTGATTCTTCTTTATCATCGATGAAATTTGCATTTTTTTGTGATTGGAGATAATGAGGGTCGGCCCATTCTGTTTCTGGTGGTGCAGCTTCCCCATTAGTATCAATGTCATGATTTGTAGTGTAGATATTATCTGATCGCAATCCATTATTTCGTTTTTCAAATAAGTCTCTTGCTTCAGGAGCGAGTTTTGATTCAAAATCTCTTATATCGTAAAGTGTATTATAAAAATTTCTCTCTAATTTATTTTTTTGTGCAGGATCTGCACGAAAAAAAAGATCGTGGTATTTTCTTCTAGCAATTATATGCTGCTCGAGAAGATTTAAGTATTTCTCATAGATACGTTCAATATTTAAGCCCTGAGCTTGAGGAGAATTTCCTCCTGATTGATTTGGATTTTGGGCATTTGGATTTCGTGGTCGATTGTAATGATGACCACGCCCGTGTCTTCGGCGTTGGTGATTTCCATTACCACTGCTACCAGCTCCGCCTTCGGCTGCCTGAGGTCGTGGCGAGTGAGGTTGTCTAGGCCCTTGCGCTTGTTGTTGAACTTGACCTTGAGGATGGCTTTGTCCTTGCGTAGGCCTGCGCTTATGGTGATGCTGAGGGCGACGATTATTATTACTTGGGCCTGCTGGCTTATTTCCCGATGTTGGCTGATCGCTCATAGTCAATTCCAATGAAAGCATTTTTGGTGATTTAATTCTCTTAATTATCGGTGTTGGGGATTTTTAAGTCAATTCGCACAACTAAATTTTAAGCAATAAAAAGAAGATTTAATGTTAAATGGCTAAGCAAATTGTTTTCTTTAGTATGTGTCTTGTTTTAAACTATGTTCAATAAAAGTTTTAAACCTTCTGGAGATTTTATGAGCTCAAAAAATCGCGTAAAAGTTGCTGTTACGGGTGCTGCTGGTCAAATTGGCTATGCTTTATTGTTTAGAATTGCCTCTGGGCAAATGTTTGGAGCTGAAACTGAAGTTGAGCTTCAGCTTATCGAGCTTGAAGCGGCCCTAGGGGCTCTTAAGGGAGTAGCGATGGAGTTGGATGATTGCGCATTTCCTAATTTAAAAAAAATAACTTGTACAAGTAACTATGCCGAAGGTTTTAAAGATGTGAATTGGGCGATTTTAGTAGGATCTGTGCCGAGAAAAGACGGAATGGAGCGGGCCGATCTTTTAAAGATAAACGGTGGAATCTTTACAACTCAAGGTCAGGCGATTGCTGCCAATGCAGCTAAAGATGTTCGTGTTTTTGTAGTGGGAAATCCATGTAATACAAATGCCCTTATTTGTATGAATGCTGCCAAAGGTGTTCCTGCCGACAGATTTTATGCTATGACTACGCTCGATGAAAATCGCGCTAAGACTCAATTGGCGCAAAAGGCTGGAGTTGAAGTAACTGCAATAAGCAATATGGTTATTTGGGGAAATCACTCTGCCACTCAATACCCAGATTTTTATTCGGCTAAAATAAATGGCAAATCGGCTTCTGAGGTCATCACTGATACAGAATGGTTGAAGTCTACTTTTATTGAAACAGTTCAAAAAAGAGGAGCTGCTATTATTAAAGCTCGCGGCTTATCCTCTGCTGCTTCTGCCGCTAATGCAGTTGTCGATGGAATCTATAACCTTACTCACGAAACAAAAGCTGGCGAAAGCTTTTCAATGTGCCTAGCTTCTGATGGCCAATACAACGTTGATAAAGGTTTAATTTTTTCTTTTCCTTGTAAAACAGTTAATGGAAAATTAGTTGTTATTGATGGAATTCAGCTCAATGATTTCAGCCAAGAAAAATTTAATCTCACTCTAAATGAACTTCGCTCAGAGCGAGACTCTGTCAAAGAATTAGGTCTAATCTAAACTAAAAAGGCTCCCTCGGGAGCCTTTTTTAATTCTTGTCTTTAACATACTGCCTTTTAAATTCATTAATAATTTCTTTATTAAAACGAAAGTCTGGAGAGCGTTTGACTTCACTTTCTTGTGCTATTGTTCTCGAGCTCGCAGCACAATTAGCTAGAGAAAAGAGTGTGATCAAACAAAGAGTTAAGCTAAAGATGGATCCCATAAAACCTCCCTGTAAATTACGCAAAGAAATCTTATCTTTGCTTACTTCTTACATTTGCTAGTTCTATGCCAATCAAAACTCTCAATTTCAGGGCCAAAAAATCACCGAGTGATATTTTTTAATTTAGCTTTATACTTCTCAACTAACTTATAATTCTGGGTTTGCTGTTCAATGCTTAAGGGCTTAATGGATTCGACATTTTTTTTACGGATTCCTTTTGACCTGATGAGTTCGTCGCCCTCGCGAATCTTCTTGGTTAATTGTTGACCTAAAATTTTTAACCAATGAGGAAAACTTTCCTGCATTTGCTCAGATCCAATTTTAATGAATTCACAATCTTCCTGACATAAAATGCTCGCACTTCTAGGTTCATTGTCAAAAAATGAAAGTTCACCAATGTATTCACCTTGTCCCAAATAGGCGACAGGAATGATATTGCTTCCTTTCTGGACAAATACCAAGACAGAGCCTTTTTGAATTATATAAAGATCATTTTTTATCTCTTCGGCCAAGAATAAAATTTCATCTTTTTTTAAGCTAATAAATGATGACATAATTTCTCCTAGTCATTAACGCTGAGGAATTTTTTTAATATTTCTTTTAAATCGGTCATCATCGTATGATAGTAAATATTTTGTGGAAATATCTCATCAATGAATAGACCTTCTTTGGATAGGGATGAAGAGAGGTATTGGTCAAAATCTATTATTGGAATTTGTCTTTGTTTGCTCACTTTTTTTAATAGAGCATTATAGACAGCATTCCCACGCCAATTGCTACAGTCAAAGACTGCAGCTTTTGCCAGTGCATTTTTTGCACTTTTTAAATCTCCATTTCCTAGACTTGCTTGACCTAAAAGGAAAAAACTTTTGGCATTGGAATTAGTTTCAGCTGATAATTCTAGCGCATTAGAATAAGCTAATTTGTAATTACCTTCTTTTATAAGGCCTTCAATTTCCTGTTGAACTTCTACAATGGTATTTGTCATCGATTGAGAGCAGACTTCTTTAGGTGCAATTTCTAGATTAATTGGAGTCGTAATAAAGATGAGATTACTTTTATTGACTTTCACTAAGTCGATTAATTCGTGAAGTTCATTTTCAAAAATTTTAAATGAAACTTCTTTTTCACTTAACTTATCTAATCCGAAATTTTGATTATTGTACTCTTTTATCGATCCTAATTCATAGTACTTTGTCTTTTTATAAAAATATTTAGAGAGAATCGGAAATGTAATAATTAAAGAAATAATTTTCTCATTGTCATAGACAGAAAAATTTTTAAGTATTGCTTCTTTATCTTCTACTGAAAAGATTTTTTCATAAAGTTCAGAGCTTGCGCCATGATAAATAATGATAGGTGGTATGACTTTCAACGCTTTTAATTTAAAAAGTGTTCGATGTAAGCCTTCATGAGTTTTTGCCCAGTTGTAGATTTCAGGTGCCTTTTTAAAATTTAATGCAAGCTCTGCTTTGAGCTCGTCAGTGTAGCTGTTTAATGCTTCTGCCATTCTGTCGCCAACGATTAGAATTTTAGCGCTTTGGGCAGAATTAAGCTCGTCTTTGATTTCCAGCTTAGCGTTATCATTAAAACTATAGGGGTATGGGATAATTAAGTCTTTTTTTTGAGAAAAAGCCCAGATAAAATAACTCGAGGCCACCAGGAGGATAAAAGTTAAAAAAAAGAGAATCTTTTTGATCATTCTTTGATTGTATTCAATATTTTTGGTATCTAAAAGCCTTAATATAAAGGAAAAATTTATGCCTCATTGGACACCTGAATTACTCTCTCCGGCCGGAAGCTTGGAAAAGCTTAAAGTTTCTGTTTTATATGGAGCCAATGCGGTTTACTTGGGAGGACAAAAATTTGGCTTAAGACAGGCCGCTGATAATTTTACTTATGAAGAATTAAGCGAGGGGGTGGAATTTGCTCATTCTCGAAACGCTAAAGTTTACGTTGTCCTTAATAGTTTTCTTCATGATAACGATTTAGTCGAGCTTCCAGAGTTTTTATATTTATTAGAAGAGCTCAAAGTCGATGCGGTTATTGTCTCTGATCTTGGAGTCATTAGCACCATTAAAAAGCACTCTAATTTAGTCATCCATTTATCTACTCAGGCCAGTTGCCTAAATATTGAGTCTGCAAAACTTTGGAAAAATTTAGGGGCCACTCGAATAGTCTTAGGAAGAGAAGTGACTATAAAGGAAGCTAGTCTTATAAAAAAAGCAACTGGTCTAGAAATTGAAATGTTTGTTCATGGATCAATGTGCATGGCTTTTTCTGGAAATTGTGTGATCTCTAACTATACTCAAGGACGCGATTCAAATAGAGGAGGATGTGCTCATTCTTGTCGCTTTGAATACTCTATTAATTTTAATGACGACAAAAATGATAAGGGCCATGATGTGGAAAAAAGAGCGGCACAAAAAGCTTATTTCATGAGCTCAAAAGACCTCGAAGGTATTAGGCTGCTTCCAGAATTTATTGAGGCAGAAATCGATTCACTAAAAGTTGAAGGTCGAAATAAAAGTCATCACTATGCAGGGACAATTTCAAAAGTCTACTCTGATGCCCTTCGTTTTTATAAAGAGCATGGTCATTTTCTCTCAAGCGATATGCTCAATTGGGAAGAAGAGCTTCGAAAAGTAAGTCACCGGGATTACACAACGGGTAGTCTTGATCACTATGCTGAAAGTGACTCCATTTATAATCAACGTGAACATGATGATAATGAATATGTAGTCTCGGGTATTGTTCTTGAAGCTATTCCAGAAGAGCATTTATTAGTAGATGTAAAGAGTGCTTTTCATCCAAAAGATATTTTAGAAGTGATGAGATTTAGTGGAGCAACAAAAAAATGTGAAGTGCAATTTTTGAAATCGCTCTCAGGAGTAAGTCTTGAGCGATCAAAGCCAGGTACAGTTGTAAAAATCCCTTATATCGAAGGTGCCGAAAAATTTAATATAATTCGAAGGGCGATTAAACAATGAGTAACTCAAAAAAAATAATGGTTACACATGTTGAGTCTATGGATCAGTTTTCTTTGTTAAGGGATCATGCTCTTGACTATAAAAACACTGAGCTTGAAGTCATTGTAGGTTGCTTAGAACTCTCTCGGTACACTAACACCAAGAAAGAAGATCTCCTGAAACTTATTCATCATATTTCAAAAGAGCAAATAAGTGTTGTGCTAGAATGGGATGGACTCTACCAAGAAGATAAATTTATCCAAGCCGCTGCGGTTGTAGATAGCCTTCCACTTCATGAAATTTCGGCCATTAGAGTGCAAGATCCAGGTGCAGTTGAATATATAAAAAATAAATACCCTTGGCTTAAGATTCAACTGGTTTTAGAAAATGGCAATCATAACTTAGCTGGATTAATGAAATGGAGTGAGTATTTAGGCGAGCAATGTTCAAGGTTAATTCTCTCAAATGAATTGTCCAAAGAAAAACTAAAAGAATATGCCAGTGTTTTAAAAGCACCACTAGAAATTCTACTTTTTGGGAGAATTCTGCTTTTCTATAGCCCTAGACTGCTTTTATCTCCATTAGAAAAAGATAAACTTAAAAAGTCTTGGATAACAGCAAGTGGATCAAGCGAGGAGAGTCCCCATTCTGGATTTCCATTAATTGAAAATCGCCACGGAACTTTTATGTTCAATGTGAAGGATCTTTCTTTGTTGGATCATTTAGAAGAAATCTCTCAACTAGGAATTGCTCACACTCGAGTCGATTTGCGTTTTGATGAAAGCTTTAATCGTTATATTAAGGATTTGTTTGAATTATTTTCTGGAAAAAAAACCGAAGCTGATTTTCAACTTAAGATCAACCATCCCAGACCCGTCATTAAAGGTTTTTATAATGTTAATAAAACGGATGTTCTTTTTACTAAATTAAAAAATTCAAGGACTCAACGTCAGGATGACTTTTATCTTGGCGAGATTGTCGATGTAGAGAGAAATCAGCAGCTTGCCTTGCTTATTAAAACGAATGCTTTGAGTGAGAATTTAGAAATAGTCCAGGAAATAAAAATGGTTACTCCCGAGGGTAAAATCAAAATAATGATTCTGCCATGGATAAAATCGACATTGGGCTTACCCCTCTTACAAGCTTCTAAAAATGATTTAGTGCTGATTCCTTACACTAATGGCGTCACGGTGAAGACCCAAGTATATATAAATAAATCTGTTAAGTAATAATATTGAAGGAGTTTTATGAAAATATTTTTGGCACTAATTATTTTATGTTCTCAGCGACTGTTTGCTCATGAGCATGGACTTGGCGCCCACGAACATGGAGCTATTAAACTTGAAATGGGAATCGAGAAAAGTACAGTTGAGCTAGACTTAGATGGGCCAGCAGAAGCCTTTATTGGCTTTGAGTACCTTCCTCATTCGGTCAAAGAAAAAGCAATTATGAATAATGCTAAAAATCTTTGGGAGAAAAATCTTTTTACGCTCATTAATTTTGATCAATCACTCAAATGCCAAATTATCCAAGCAAGTTTCACTCAAGTCATCGACCAAAAAGAGCATGGTAATCATAGTGATATTGAGGCAAAAGCAAAAGTTTCTTGCAATGGAGATCTCGCTGGAAGCAATGTTCAAGTTTCTCTAAAGAAATATTTTAAAAATATTAAAAAACTCAAAGTAGATGTTGTTGGTAAAAAGATGTTGAGCATCGATATTTCTAGTGAAGTTCAAAGTTTTAAGATATAAAAAAGTACATCTATTCCACCATTGGAAAATGGACGAATAGAAACTATTTGGTAGTCATTCATAACATTTAATTTATAGTCATTTGGAATAATTATTCCTAAATATTCAGGTGAAAATTTTCTTTTAACCGATGTAATTATTTTTTGATAAAATTCAGCATTAATATTTTCTCCTACTCGAATGCCATAGGGTGGGTTCGTTATGGCCACAACTGGATTTTCTAGCGAACTATTTATTTTGTCAGAATTAAAGAGATCCATTTGTTGAAATTCAAGTTCGGGCGCATTGGACTTTGCTTGTTTAATAACATCGGCATTATTATCAAAACCAAAATATTTAATGTATTTTTTTGTAACGAGATTTGATTGCAAAAGTGGATCTGCTTTTTCATCAATTGTTTTTGGAAAATGAATATATGAAAAAGAGCGATTCATTGTTAAGGCATTTTCTTTAGTGGCCTCAATTAAAAAAGTCCCTGAGCCGCACATGGGATCAATCAAACTAAGTGGGGATGAAGGAAGATATTTTTTTAATTCGATTAACAAGAGAGCTGCTAGAGATTCTCTAATAGGAGCAAGACCTGTGAGAATTTTCTCACCCCTTAAATGAAGCCGATCGCCAGTTGTGTCTATACTAATAGTGCATAAGTCTTCAACCGATCGAAAGTATAATTTTGGGAGGTCTTCAATATTATGTGTTTTAATTTTTTCAAGATGCTCTAGGTATCGTTTTTTTACAGGTTTATGCCGGTAGTATTGGCCAATTCCCTCTTGAATGGCCTTTGCAATTTTTCTTGAATCAAAAAGTCTGGAGTTCTTGGCCGCACATTCAATTTCTGGTATTTGTCCAAGAAGCCAAGGTGCCCAATTAAATTTAGAGATTTTTTGATAAAGTTTGGGGAAGTCTCGACATTTAAATTCATTCAATCGAAGAAGAATTCTCGTTGGTGTGCGCAGAATTTTATTAAGACTGACCCCCACCATGAAGGGACACTCTATTTCGATACCACCTGGGATTCTGTTGGAGATGATTAAACTGACTTCGGGAAAGTGAAGTGCAAATTTTTCTTTTAATTCTATTTCACCTAAGTCCTCTAGATTCAGCGGATAAATTAGAAAAAAGCGATCATTTATTAGTGGTGTTTGCATAAATTAGTTATTAAGTTGGAAGTCTCTTTTGTCGAGATTTTTATGAAGAAGTTAATTAATATATTGGTATTCGATCACAACTTCTTGGGATTTTCCATCCTTATCTTCAATGTTAGAGAGGCCTTTAAAAGTCTTAAGTCTCATGCTTTTTCTTTCATAACAAAGATTTATGGTGGGAACAAAAGCTGATATGAAGATATTTGAAGGCTTAACATTTATCCAAGCATATTCATCATTTTTTTTATCAAGCATTATCGAAAAATTAAATTGATCAGCTGGATTAGTAATAATAAAAGAAACCCTTTGGGGGGAATTATCGTTGTTGGCCAGTAATTGATCAAAATGACTTACGATATAGTTATGAAAACCCTGTCCAAGAATTGAATTAGAAAAAAGTGGTAATTGCTTTTTAGTAACAACAAGACCACTGGATCGTTCAATTTGTATTTCATGTTTGTTCTCATCAAAGGCAATTTTTTCTTGGCTATTATTTCTTAAGTCTTGAAAAAAAACATCTGGAACAAAATCATTTTTTTTAAAGTTAGATTTTATATGAGCAAATTCAATGTCATCAATTCCTCTATAAGAAGTCTCAATCTCTTCATATTTTTTATTGCTTAATATTTTTGCATTATGCTTTTCAGTATAAATTAATTTGTTATTCTTAAAGGCTTTGCCGATAATTTCATCCGCCAAAACCATTGTTGATGTTTTGATTAATGAAAAAGCCATAAAAAATATAATAATTATTTTCATTTGATTTTTCTGATACTTAAAATAACTTCACCTAAGTTGATAAAATACTTACTCATATAAGAGTGATTCAGTAAAGTATCTTCATCAATAAGATACATCCAATCTTCAAAATGCACCTGCAAATGATTGTTCTCTTCAGGTAAAATAAGAGTGTAATTCCAAAACAAGGTATTGCCAGATAGTTTACCGATGGCCTTGCCAGAGACATCACTGGCGTAGCCCTCAAAAAGATTTTCTTGAATTTTCTTTAGGGTCCAGATTCGTTTTGAGGTAGTCCCGTCGTTATATACAAAGTCTTCATTTAATGTTCCAACATTTTCTTTCCAGCTAGCTTCCATTTTTACGACAAATGTTTTTTTAACTTTGTTAAAACGATCCTTAAACAAGCCATGAGCTATGAGTTTTCCATTAAAAAACTTTTCTAAAGAAAGGGGAGGAGTCATGTTTTTGTAGGCTTCAATTGAAGTTGAGCAACTGACTAAAGTCAGAAGTAATATAAGTAATAAAGGGTTAAAATTTTTCACAATATTTCTCCAGAAAAAATCTTAAGAGCAAGATAAAAAGTATCCACATTAATCCATGAAAGATCAATGAATATAAGTTTGTAGAGTAGGTAATCATTTTAAATTTTGATGCGCTATAATAAGAGAGAGGCCCTCCAAAAAATGAAAAAATGCAAAGAGGAATTGTCTTATTGAAAATTTTTCGAAGTGAATAATACACAGTTGTTGCAAACCCCAGCCAGATAACAGGCAGCCATAAGTAAAAATTATAATTTAGTGTGAAGAAATGTGTAAAATGTAATGAGCCATCAAGGGCCAATCCTAGAATTACAGTGATTACTAAAGCATGGATGTCTCTTTTTTTATCTTTGGATACTTTTATAAAATGGATGGTGAGTGTAATTAAAAGAATGACTGGTAGAAGAGAGAGTGTTTGACTAGTTGTCAAAAGAACCGTAGCCCACCAAAGAATATAATAAAGACTAATATTAAGCATGCACCCAACTATAATTTTTCTGCTTTAAGTTTAGTAATAGAGTCAATGACTTGTTGAGCATCTGCAATGGGGTCGACATCTTTTTTAATTTCCCGAATAATGAGTTGAGGATCAATAATATATGTCCAGCGCTTTGAATAATTTATCAAAAGCATTTTGGCTTCATACATTTTAGTAACTTCTATTTTATCATCTGCCAAAAGGATAAAATTGAGTTGGTGATTTTTATGAAAGGCTGCCTGCTCTGCTACATTATTTGTACTGACACCAAATACATCGGCATCTAAGGCACGTATTTTTTTGATAGAGTCTCTAAATGAGCAAGCCTGTTTGGTGCAACCTGGAGTTTCAGCTTTCGGGAAAAAATAGAGCACTGTCCATTTTCCTTTGCGACTGGACAAATCAAATTCTAATCCCTCATGAGTTTGAATTTTAAAAATGGGAGCTGGCCCATTCACTTTAATTTCAAAAGCGTTTAGTTTAAAAGTCATTATTGTGAGAATTATAGAGAAAATTATTTTTTTCATTTCTTAATCTTAGAGCTAAGAAGCTATTTTGCAAATAATTTTGCTATTAAAGATAGAGGCTTTTTGCTAAGTTTAAAAAATGAAAACATCAGGAATTCTTACTCTCGTACCAACACCATTATCCGAAGACGGAATTCTAGAACCAGTGGCTTTTGCTCGCTTGAATTTTGCAGCACTTGAAGAAAGTGATAACTCGGTTTTTGTCATCGAAGACTTAAAGCCAGGTAGACGAAGATGGTTGCATTTTGGTCTTCCTCGCCAGGCCGTAGAGAATTTTGTTTTGTATAATGAACATACATGTCTTGAAGCTTCAAAGAGCTTACTTTCCGAATTACAAAAAGGAAAAAATGTTTTTTTAATGAGCGATGGAGGTCTACCCTCTTTTTATGACCCTGGAATAGAGTTAGTTAAGATGTGTCACCAAAATAAAATAAAAGTTACATCGACTCCCTTTTGCAATTCAGTTGTATTGGCCTTAGCACTTTCAGGTTGCAGTCATAAGAAATTTTGGTTTGAAGGCTTTTTGCCACTTGATTCTGCGCAGAGGGAGCAAGTTATCAAAAAATTATTAAACCAAAAAGAGACAAGTGTATTAATGGATACACCTTATCGACTTAAAAGAGTATTAGAAGAATTTCAGTCCGCTTTTGCAGCTAATTCAGGTATTAAGCGCAAACTTTTTGTTGCTCTAGATCTCAATGGTGCCAAGGAAGAGCTTCATCTTGGAAGCCCCGCTGAGCTCCTAGGCCGCATAATTGATTTCAAGCGTGAATTTATCCTAATCGTTTCTGAATAATCTCAATAGCATAGTGAGTTAAAAAGACATGACGACCTGAGTGCTTTATGGTAGTAAGGACTCTATGCAAAAAACGACTCAAGAAGACCGAAAAATCGATCATATCGATCTGGCCCTAAAAGCTCAAACCCTCTCTCTAGAGATTGATCCTCGTTTTTATTATGAGCCACTAATGGCCGCCCATCCGACTGAGTTAACAGATTTATCCCTGCAGTTTCTAGATAAAAAATTATCAGCTCCGCTTTGGGTTTCAAGCATGACTGGTGGGGTTGGTCCTGCTCGTCATATCAACCAAAATCTCGCACAAGTCTGTCGTGAATTTGGTTTAGGTATGGGGCTAGGCTCTTGTCGAATCCTTTTAGAAGATAAAAAATATTTTAATGATTTCAATCTTCGTCCAATTCTCGGTAGTGATCTTCCTCTCTTTGCCAATTTGGGTATAGCTCAAGTTGAGAAACTGGTATTAAAAAATAATTTTAAAAAAATAGAAGATCTTATTTTATCCTTAGATGCTGATGGATTAATAATTCATATCAATCCATTGCAAGAATTTTTTCAAGTTGAAGGCGACAAATTAAGTATTTCCCCTCTTGAGACACTAACTAAGTTTTGCTCACACATAAATACTAAAATTATTGTCAAAGAAGTCGGCCAAGGTATGGG
>CANFNL010000048.1 GCA_947448205.1 Bacteriovoracaceae bacterium | reverse complement strand
TGGATTGGCTCATTAGGGCTTGGTAAAACTGCCAAGGGAAGAGTCAGTGATTGTATGGATTTACCGGGATCAACCGGACCGACTGATACGACTTGTACATATACTCCGGACTCTGGTGATACTAATGATTCAATAATTCCCCAAAAAGCCTCAGCACTAATAGGAAATCTAACTTATACTGCGAAAGCGGAAGGAATTTCTGGCAACTCTATTAGCATCCAGTATTTTAATCTGGCCAATAATATGCTCGGTGTTGATTCTCTTGTTTCGGATGAAGAAAAATTCGGACTCATTTCTCAATCCTATCCAGATGCTTTTGTAAGAGTTTTGGGTGATTCAATTAAAGTTTTTTTCTCTAAAGGAATTACCACATCAGCAGACATTCAAAATTTAATTAATTCAGACCCTAAAGCTAAATCCCTTGTCGTTGCAAGTGGAGGAGATGCCCTCACGTTACCAGATCCTGCAGTTCTTACGGCATCTGCTAAAAGTCTTGCCGGTGGAAGAGATGCTTTTGAGAGTTTTGCTTTTGGTGTAAGTAATAATTTTGGAACTTCAACGAATACTTCTAGAGTCATGATTCACATGGCACCTACTGAAGATGCACCCGTTTGGAACTTTTTGCTTAGTGCATCGGGCTCAGGTTTAGAGGATGGAGGGCCTATTGAAATTAATTTTAAAAGTCCTGTTAATACTTATTCTGACGTAGAAAATAATATTGATAGCTGTGAGATTCATACCACGGGGCTCGATTCCTCTGTTGATCCTTTAGTTGAATTTGCATTTTTAGCTAATTTTGTAGTGAATTCCTGCAGCTGTGATTTAGCAACTCAAGTTTGCAAAGCGAGTGTCACCCCTAATGCTTATGTCTCAAGCATTAATCCTTATAATTTTTATTATAGACTCAAAAGCCAAGGTGTTTATACTTCAACATACAAGACTGCTAAAGTAACAGTCACTCCAGTTAACAATGCTCCATCTATCGTAGTCGGAGCTGTCAATCCTATTACCGAAAATTCTACAGCTTCTGCTCATAGTGGATTTGTAGATGTCACTGTTTCTCCAGGTGGTGGTGGTTTTGAATCAAATCAAATTTTAAGCATGACGGTATCAACTACTAGTACACCTAACACTTTAATCCCTAGTACCTCTTGTGTTGGTTATACACCAGGCTCTGGTAGCCCTTTTGGTGTCGTTACCCCCACCACAAGTGGCAGTGATTTTTATTTTGATATGACTAATAAAGTTTGTTACGTCTCAAATGGATTAACGAATGCTTCCTGGGAGCTTTACCCATCCGTTACGGCCATTCCTGTCTGTGCTTACGAATCTGCCAAACCTCGCGCACCCACTTCAGTCGACATACCATCTGCTGCTGGAAAATATTTTTTAGATACCCTACATAATAAATGTTATCTTTCAACTGGTACAAGTGCGAGCTCTTGGGTTGCTGATAATACACTTTCCCATTTTATAATATCCATTATTCCAGCAAAAAATAAATCAGGAACAGCAAATATTACCCTTTCTCTAAAAGATGATGGTGGGACTAGTCCAGGTGTTGACACAACAGTTAAAACGTTTACTCAAACAGTGACGTATGTCGATGATCCTCCATTTTTAGTTTCAGGTATTACCAAAGTAGACACCAATGAAGGGGGAATGGTTATCGCAGGGCCATTTTTTGTGAATGAAGATGAAGGTAATACGGCCGATGAAGATTACGATGTTGTCACCGGGGCGCATGCTATGAGAATTTCTTCGATTACTTCAGATAATCATAGCGTTCTTTTTGATCCCTCACTTCCTAGAACATCTAGTAGCATTAGAATTTTTTATGATGCAAATAATAACGGGGTTGAAGATAGTGGAGAGGAGAGAAATGTTGGAGATGTCCTTGAGACAAGTGGAGATGTCGCTCTACATGCCTTTTATTTAAAGCTCTACCCCACAGCGAGTGTTTCGGGCAATGCTAACGTCACACTAAAATTTAATGACGATGCTGGAGCCGATTTAACTCATACTATTTCGACAAATTTTTCTTTAATTGTTCATCCAGTTGCTGCCATCCATGGAGGATGGACTAATATTTCAGCAGTAGGAATTAAAACAGATAAATCGGGAGCCCCGGCCAATGATTCTGATGTTCAATGCAATTACAATAAGGCGACAACTGTAATTGGCAGTCTCGCATGCAATAATCAAAAAGATTGTACTGGCGGCCAAAGTCCTAACGCCGAAGTCATTCCCGATGGAGCTGGGGTTATCTATTTTGATAGTGCTAATAAGAGGTGTTACCGAAGTACAGGATCAGATAAATTTTCTTGGGTTGATTTTAAGACAACTTGTCCCGTTATAAAAACAGCAGGTTTATGCTCAGGCGAAAATTGCATAAAGGCCTATAGTCCACTTGGAAATATTTCACCTACGGCATCGGGACAATATTTTTATGATTCAACATCTAATGGAACTTGTTATATAAGTACTGGAACAAATAATACTGATTGGACTCCTTATATTCCTGCGAAAGTTACATTAAGCTGGAATTCTTTTACTGTAAATGGATCTGGCTCTGATGCTGGTGTTGGTATTTCGGGTTGGAATGTTTATCGAAGAGAAGCAGGATTTGATTATGACTATAAAACAGGTTTTTTAAAATCACGCGCCACTCCTACTGCCATTGCGACTATTACGGATAAATTAATTAGAACTTACACTGATACAACGGCAATCGCAGGAAAAGTTTATTATTATTTAGTTCGCCCGGTTGATGATACTTCTCGCAAACTTACAATCAGTACAACTGAAATTTTTTCTGAAGTTAGAGTTTTGGCTCCAACTGCTAACTTAACTTTTGTCCATCGCTGGATGGTCAATCAAGAAATTTGCAATAGCATGCACATGACCATTGCAGATGGAAAAATTGATCAGACACACAACTATCGATGCCCTTATACCGGACCAGCGGAAACTATTATAAACGGTGTTCACTATTATGACATTGGAAAAGATATGTTAGTTGATATTTCTGAGAATGGTTGTCCTTATACATCTGCACCAAGTTGCAGTTCTGTGACAGGTTGTATCGGTATTGGAGCCCCTTCATCAGATTTGAGCGGAATGTCTATCAATGATATATATTATGATCGTAGTTCGGGAACTTGTTATTTATATGGTGGCGGTACGACTTGGACAAGCTTTAACGATGCAAGTTTGACTAGTTCAATAGTTTCAAAAGCAAATACTGCTCTCAATGCACCACTTGTCAATGTGACACAAACTAAGGCCAATACTATTTGTGCCACTAGAAATATTGCTTCGGCCACTGCAAGTTTGACAGGAACAACACCGCCAGCAACCACGGCCTCACTTCCTTCGAAAAAAGAGTACATTGCTTACGCTGCTCCTCCAATAAATACTAGTGATTCAGTTATTACAACTATTGAGCAAGGCTACTCTCTTGATGCTCAATCAGGTTGCAATTCATCAAATGCTAGTGGAATTTCTGCTGCCTTTACTGATTCTTCAATTCCATCGACAAGTTATCTCTACTCAATTCCTGGAAGCGCTTCATCAGGCATAAGATCGATTTACACGGGATCAGTTCCTTGGGTAAGCAATAAGTCTACTGAAGCCTGTACTTCCCGTTACGGAGTTCAAGATCCTTACGGAAACGTTGCTGAATGGTTATCAGATAAAATGACTTGCAATGGGGCTCCTTCAACTTATGTTTGTAATGCCAATAGTGGAACTGATCTCTACACGTATGATTTTGGTGGAGGCAGACATTATGCCTTCGATTTAAATATTGGGCCTTATAACGACACTAGTGGAAACTCTGATACGACTGGGGCGGATGCTTTTTTGACCAATTGGGACTTTAGAGAAACGTTATATAATGCTGGTAAATTTAGTTTTCCTATTGGTATGCCTTTTAATGTTGATATATCAAATAGCCTCACTGTGGGCTCGTCCCCGGCCATTGCTTATTTGCTCGATATTGGAAAATCTGCTGGAATTACACTCACTCAACTTCATGAAGATGGAATAATCGTCAATGGAGCTGCCGTTTTTGCTGATGCCACACAAATGGGAGCTTTTGCTCAAGGAGGAAGTTATCTTTCAGGCAATCGATCTGGGCGTTTTACTTCTGAATTAGTTCCTGATTCTAACTCAACCCGTCCTGATATCGGTTTTAGATGTTACGTTCCAATAATAAATGATAACTACAAAGTCGATACTAATCGCCATAATTATTCTTATTAAAATCTTAACAACTTGCCATTGAATTCTCAAATCTCTCACGCTAGCATATGTAAAATTATGACAACTTTTTTTATTTTTAAAGACCGGACTCAATCTTAGGGGATTTTTCATGGGTAAAATTATTAGCTTTATTAATCAAAAAGGGGGAGTTGGGAAAACCACTATGGCTTTTAATGCCGCTCACGCACTTGCGCAAAATGGTCATAAAGTTTTGGCCATTGATTTAGATCCACAAGCCAATCTCTCACTATTATTTAAAGCTAAGACTGAAATAAATATTTTTCATCTCTTAATAAATTCTGTTAAAGAATTAAAAATGCACCATTTACCGGCACTACTTGGCTCAATTATAGTAAAATCTCAAGTCGATCTTATTCCAGGTGGTCAAGACCTTTCGGGATTTGAACTAACTGTTGCGGCCATCAATGCTCCAAGACAATTAGTGCTCAAAAAATTTATTGAACTCAATGCACTTAAAGATCGATATGATTACATCATCATCGACTGCCCTCCCACTTTAGGCCTTTTGGTCATTAACGCTCTTTGTGCCAGTGATGGAGTAATTATTCCGTTTAGACCAGATGATTTTTCGCTTAAAGGGATGGAGCATTTTTATCAAGTGATTGAAGATGTTGCAGATATGGGTATTGTTAAGGCCCCTGAAGTTTTATTGCATATACCTAACCTTGTAGATTTAAGAAGAAAGCAAGAAAGTAATGACCTTTTAAAAATTATAAAATCAATTGAGTCAGAATTAGGTGAGGGAAAAGTCTTCTCACCTTTTTTAAATAAAGCAGGTCTCGTAAAATCTCTCTCAAGTAGAAGATCTGTATTTGAATTTAAAAACCAAGAATTTAGCGAACTCCAAGATAAATTTTCGGGAGTTGCCAAAAAAATTGAGGAATGGTCACATGGACACATCTAATAAAAAAAGCACAAATCCCTTGTATGTTATAAGAAATAATGGATTAGACGTGGAAGAAGCAAATGGACTTTTGGAATTGCTCTTAAAAAGATCAGGACTAGATAAAATGATTCCGTTATTGGAGAGTTTTTTTGAACTGATTCTCTCTCAAGTTCAGACTTACGCCATCTTTATTGAAATAAAAAAAATGTACGACCAAGTTTTTGAAAAAATTATTGAACTAGTATTTCAAATACAGCAAATGACTCAAAAGAAAAAGGTTTAAAAACTAAAGGGCACTAAAAATTGGTATTCCAATTGATAGGCCCCACATTTTTATCTTGCTTTGATTGTATTGCCAATTGATATAGTTGAGTTCTAAAAATGTACTTTTTCCGTATCGTAGCCATGTATTGGTGTATTTTTCTGAGCTAGTTGAGACAAACATTCCGTAAGTTAGAGTGTAATTTTCAATAAATGCATGTTTATAGAAAACTTCAAAGCCTTGAGGGTAGAGCAGACGAAAAACAGTTTTATCATTTTTAGAATATTGATAATGAAGTCCTTGAAAACCTAAGAGTGCATTTAGATAAAGCCTGCCATCAAATGCTTCGGCCAAATCATATGAAAAGTACATTCCCGAGTTATTGAAAAAACTTTTTGAATATAAAAGAGCATCAAAGGCCTTAAATGAGGCAGTATCATTTAATTCATATTTTCCATAAATCATCAAGCTCGGTGCAAAATTTGAATTTTGAGTAGCCTGGTTTTCTTGGCTTTCGTAAATATAGGGGCCAAAACCAAAGGAAGTTTTAAATCGATTAAGTCTTGTAGGCAGTTTGGCTGAAAGACGAAAATGTTTAATTTTTTCATCAATGCCTTTCATGATTATTTCAACTGGAGAGTTATCATCTAAAAAAATAGTGTAAGGTGCCTTATCACCATTTAAGGTTTTTAAATTGGTAGTACTCATGGTGACTTCTAATCGAGGAGTTTCCGATCCTAAATGCCCTAGCCTTTGCATTTTACAACCGACTGAAAGATATTCGGAATCGATTCCATCAATTTTTAATTCATAAGGTGAACAAGAGTAATCGATTAATTGCTTAGATCTGGCCGATGCAGTAGCGGCCGCCTCTATTACAATTTTATCCAAAAGCTCGCTCCCCGAATAAATTAAGATATTCTCAGGATAAAAAAGATCGACATAGACTAGACTTTCACTGGCCCCATGTTTTTGGACTGGAAAGATAGCATTGTTTCTATAATTAATATGAACCAGAATAGAGGTTGGTTTCACGCGAATTTTTAAAAGCGCACGTGGAACTAAAAGATTATTTTCATTTCTGATCCACTGAACTGAATTGGAAATCCAATTGGCTTCAATATGAGAATTTTGATAGTGAATAATAAAATCATTCAATTCAACTTTTATTCGCGATTTCCCAATTGAGAATTTTGCAAGGTTAAAAGTTTGAGCAGATAGTGTTGGTGAAATAAAGACTATTAAATAGAATATGGTCAGACTGAAATATTTAAACATTTAACTAGTCCCCAATAATTAACGTGAGCGCACTCGACGACTCTTTGCCTGCTTTAACTCATCTGATTTTAACATCTCGGGCTTAGTTTTTTCTGTTTTTAGCAAAGCAGCAGTTTTTAAACTTACATTATCGTTTATCTCATTTTCTTCTAAGCTTTTATTAGTAACGGCTTCGGCCTTATCCATTTGAAGGTCTTCTTTTTCTAATTGCCTAGCTTCGAGAGACTGCAGTTCTTTTTCAAATTCATTTAAACTTTGAGCAAAGACATTACGGCTATAAAGTAAGCACAATTGGAACACCAAATTTGTTAGTAAAATATATTTTTTCATAGCACTGATTTTTTCACATAATTTCTTTTTTTAAAAGGGCCAAGCTCAATCTAATTGTGATAACTTAGCTTATGATCACCAATTTTGAATCCCTAAATCCTATAGATTTAGAATTATCTTCTTATCGTTTTGAACTTCCGGCCGAACTCATCGCCCAACGACCTCAATTATCTAGTCGCATGCTTGTCTATAAAATCTCTACTGATGAAATTATTCATGATTATTTTGATAATGTTGGAGACTACCTTCCAGCAGAGAGTCTTCTCGTTTTTAATCAAACTAAAGTTTTTCCTTCAAGGCTTTTAGGCCATAAAGCCAGTGGTGGAAAAGCTGAGTTATTTCTTTTATCAGCTCATTGCGCGGAAGGGATCTATCCTTGCCTTATAAAAACCAGGGGCAAAAAGAAAATTGGAGATCAATTTGAGTTTGCTGATAAAGTCATAGCAAAAATTTTAAAAATTAATGATGATGGTACTTTTGGAGTAAGTTTTTCGCTTAATACCCCTCAGGAAATCCGTTTATATCTAGAAAAAACAGCTAAAATTCCTATACCTCCCTATATAAGAAATGGTGAAAGTGACGAAGAAGACCGCCTGGCTTATCAAACTCAATATGCTAAAGAGGAAGGATCTGTAGCGGCACCTACAGCAGGTTTGCATTTTAAAAACGGGCTTATTGAAAAATTAGAGAAACGCAATTTTGAGACTGCTTACGTAACTTTGCACGTGGGATTAGGGACTTTTAAGCCTGTAACAGTTGATCATTTATTAGATCATCAAATGCATAAGGAAGAATATTTTTTTGATCAAGAGAATGAATTAAAAATAATAAAAGCTAGGTTAGAGGGGAGAAAGATATTTGCTGTCGGCACAACCACTTTAAGAGTTTTAGAATCCAGTTATGGCAATCATAGAGTTGCTAATACACCCTATACTACTGATATTTTTCTTCATCCGGGAAAAGTTGTTAGAAGTGTTGATGGGTTGGTTACAAATTTTCACTTGCCAGAATCTACGCTTCTAATGCTTGTATCGGCACTAATTGGTAGACAGAAGGCTCTGGATATTTACGCCTTGGCCGTTAAGGAGCAGTACCGATTTTTCTCCTATGGAGATGGCATGTTAATTATAAGATAAAAACCAAGGATTAAAATGAGCCGCAAAAATATTTATAAAAAAATGGCCCAATCAGGCAATGCGAGAGCGGGAATTATCACAACTGCTCATGGCCTGATTGAAACACCAATTTTTATGCCAGTAGGAACTCGTGCCAGTGTTAAAACCATGTGGCAAGAAGATCTAGAGGAGATGAATGCTCAGATTATTTTGGGCAATACTTATCATCTTTATTTAAGACCTGGTCATGAGTTAATTGAAAAAGTTGGTGGTGGGCTTCATGGTTTTATGAAATGGGATCGAGCAATTTTGACAGATAGTGGTGGCTATCAAGTTTTCTCGCTCTCTAGTATGAATAAGGTGAGTGAGGAAGGTGTGACATTTCAATCCCATCTCGATGGATCAAAACATCTTATTTCGCCTGAGAAATCTATGGAAATTCAAAAGGCCCTAGGCTCAGATATTGTAATGAATTTTGATGAGTGCCCCGCTCTTCCGGCCACTAAAGAGCGCTTGCGTGAAAGTATGGAGTTAACCCTAAGATGGGCCCGTCGTTGTCGAGATTTTCAACTTAAAGATCATCAAAATCTTTTTGGGATAATTCAAGGCGGTTTACATTTTGATTTACGTACCGAATGTATGGAGCGTTTAAAAGAAATGGACTTCGAAGGCTTTGCTTTAGGTGGACTCTCAGTCGGTGAAAAAAATGAGGAGATGGTCAATTTTCTCAACAATTTTGTTCATACCATGCCAGAGGAGAAACCGCGCTATTTAATGGGGGTGGGAAAGCCCTTGGATGTCCTTAATGGAATTAGGGCAGGAATTGATATGTTTGATTGCGTATTGCCCACAAGAAACGCTAGAAATGGTCAGTTCTTAACGACTCAAGGGCCTTTGAATATTAAAAAAGAGCGCTTTAAGGAAGATCTATTAGCGCCTGATCCTGAATGTGAGTGCAAGGTTTGCAAAAAATATTCGCGTGCGTATATTCGACATTTGTACACTGTTGGTGAATACACTGCAGGAAATATGATTACCTATCATAATTTGTATTTTTATTTACAAATGACTCGAAATGCAAGAATTGCGATTATCAATGATAAGTTTGACGAGTTTTATACTAAGTTCTATAACTCTTATCAGTCTAATTTTTGGAATTAATGACCACTTTTTTTTAAGGATAAAATATGTTGATTTCTCTTTTTTTAAAAAACCTAGCGACTTCTACTTTTGCTCAAGCTGCTGCTGGTTCAGCTGCTCAAAATCAATTGTTTCAATTATTGCCTTTAGTTTTAGTCTTCATCATTTTTTACTTTTTAATGATCAGACCGCAGAAGAAAAAATTTGAAGAAGAGCAAGCACTTCTGGGCAAACTAGCTAAAGGTGACGAGGTTTATACGAAGTCAGGCTTTATTGGGACAATTCACGGCATCAACGACAAAATTGTCGATCTAGAAGTTTCTGAAGGAGTGCGCTTTAAAGTTTTAAAAAGTCAAATCGCTGGTTTGGCAAAATCTGTTTTAGAAGATGCGCCAAAAAAATAATAAAATTTAAATTTTTTTACGAGGTTAATTATGTTTGGATTGGGTGCCGGTGAACTTTTTCTTATTTTTATTATTGCCCTTTTATTTTTAGGACCTAAGAAATTGCCTGAGCTTGCTAAAGGTCTTGGTCAAGCCGTTCGCGAATTTCAAAAGGCACGCGATGAAATGATGAATGAAGTTAATAAACCTCACACACCATCGCCTGAAGTAAAAAAAGATGTCGAAGTCACGGCCGTAACGATTGAAACAAAAGCGGAGCATACTGAATCTCCTAAGCAATCTTAATTCTATTCTTGCAATTCTATAAAGTGTTCAACTATACTTTTCCAGGCAAACTCATAGTTTTAGAATTTTAACCGTTTAAATATAGTTGTATTGTCGTCTATAAAGGGAGTTTTTGATGAAAACCAGCTGGTGGGTACGCTTTAGTGTGCTGCTTGTCTTTATTCTTGTTTCTGTGCTGATTTTATTGCCAACCATGATGAAGTTTGATGAAAATGGGCACTACCCAATAAAATCAAAAATTAATTTGGGGCTCGACCTTCAGGGCGGTCTCTATATGATCATGGGAATTGACTTTAAAAAAGTCTATAAAGATGAAGTCAAAACTTATGCTAGAAAAATTGAACAACTGCTAAAAGATCAAGACATCGCCATGACTCCTGGAGAAATGGATGAATCGGATCAATTAGATCCAAAGCAAACTGTCGTGCTCACCAAGGCAAGCGACATGGAAGTTGCTAAAAAGAAAATTAAAGAATTTTTTGCCGGCAATGTTCGTATCACAAAAGAAGATGGTGCTAAATTAGAAATAGCCCTTTCTTCTGTCATAAAAAAACAAATCGAAGAGCAATCAGTTGGAAAATCAATTGAAGTTATCAGAAACCGTATTGATGAATTTGGGGTTACTGAACCAGAAATTCTTGCTCAAGGAAATGATCGAATCGTCGTTCAACTTCCTGGTGTTCGCGATATTGAAAGAGCAAAAGAGCTCATAGGAAAAACAGCTAAGCTGGAATTTAAAATGGTTAATGATACTATCGCACCACAGGTGATGATGGGGTGGCTAGATAAGGCAACTAAGGCCGGGATCACTTATAAAAAAGGGGATAGGTTTTCTGAATATCTTAAAAAAATTAATGAATTTCTTAAAGCTGATATTCCTGAAGGTCATGAATTAGCTTTTGAAAAGAAAACCAATAAAGCCACTGGTGAGGAAGCTAACCTTCCTTTCGTTGTTGAAGCAATCGCTAAAATTACTGGTGATGACCTAGCAGATGCGAGAGTTCAGATCGATCAGCAAAAAAATGATCCTTATGTTTCAATGGATTTTAAAACAGCCGGTGCTAAAAGATTTGAAGAAGCTACTGGTGCTAATATCGGCAAACGAATGGCCGTCATCTTAGATGGCAATGTTTACTCTGCACCGGTTATTCAAGCTAAAATTGGCGGAGGTCACGCTCAAATCACTCTTGGTGGTGGTGGAGCAAACTTTAATAAGACTATGTCAGAAGCCAAGGACCTGGCCCTCGTCTTAAGAGCAGGTGCACTTCCTGTTCAATTAGATTTTTTGGAACAAAGAACAGTAGGTCCAAATTTGGGAGCAGACTCAATTCATAAAGCTAAAATTGCTTCTATCATCGGTTGCGTTCTAGTTTTTATTTTTGCCATTATCTATTATCGTTTTTCTGGAATCATTGCCGTTGTTACGCTTTTATTAAATGTTTTATTCACCATCACTATTTTAGTGGCTTTGGATGCAACATTAACCCTCCCAGGTTTGGCAGGAATTGCTCTCACTGTTGGAATGGCAGTAGATGCGAACATTATTATTTTTGAAAAGATTCGAGACGAGCTTCGTCGTGGTATCAGTAATTATAAATCATATGAATTAGGCTTTGCTTCTGCTCTTTGGACAGTTTTAGATGCTCACGTGACAGCAGCGGCCGCTGGTTTTTGTCTTCTTAATTTCGGAACGGGTCCAATTAGAGGATTTGCAGTGACGTTATTAATTGGAATCGTCGTTACTGTTTATACAGCTTATTATGTCTCTCATCTCTTGTTTGAACTTTATATGGATAAGACACAGGGTCAAGAGCTTAGTATTTAATCAAACAATTTAGTTTTAGGAGAATGAGACATGATAGAGTTAATTAAGCACGGAACCAAAATTGATTTCGTAGGAAAAGCAAAATACATTGTAAGTGCTTCGGCATTATTGACGGCCATAGCTTTTTACGGGATTTTCACTCAAATGAATTATGGAGTTGATTTTCGCGGTGGAGCTGAAATTCAAACAAAATTTGAAAAATCTATACGCTTAGACACTCTAAGAGAGGCACTTGATAAAGGTGGATTAAAAGGCGTATCTGTACAAACCATTGGGGATGATAAAGACAACGAAGTTTTAATTAAAGTTCAAGCTGATGAAGGATCACTAAATACTATTACTCAAAAAATTACCGATGATCTTCATTTATCTTTTGCTGATAATAAAGTTGAAATTCAAAAAGTTGATATTGTAGGTCCTAAGGCAGGCAAAGAGCTTCGTCTCTCAGGTGTTAAGGCAATGTTTTGGGCAATATTGGCAATTATGATTTATATCGCTATCAGATTTGATTTTCGATATGCCCCAGGAGCTATGATTTCTCTTTTTCACGATATTACAATTGTAGCAGGGATTATTGCTTGGACTGGGCATGAATTTTCACTTCAAACTGTAGCGGCTCTTTTAGCTATTATTGGTTATTCGATAAATGATACCGTTATTGTCTATGATCGAATTCGTGAACACGAAGATAAAGATAAGACTATCTCGCTTCGCCAACACATCAATGATGCTGTAAATGATACACTTTCGAGAACAATTATAACGTCACTTGCTACTTTACTCGTTACTATTTCAATGTACTTTTTTGGTGGAGTAGCAATTAAAGATTTCTTTTTTGCTATGTCTCTGGGAATTATTTTTGGTACCTATTCATCAGTTTATATTGCTGCGATCACTACATTGTTTACTGATACTCAATTGAAGAAAATGAATGCAAATAAACAAAAAAAAGTACTCGCCTAATTATAAAACTCTAATTTTTAAACCTATAGTTCTGTGCTTAATAGTTTTATTAAGCACAGCTCTTTTAGCTCAAGATGAATCCTCTCAAGAGCCTCAATCGGAAACTCCACAAATCAAAGAAGACCACGATACTAAAAATCTCGACAAACTTCTCAAAGAGTATAATCAAGACACTCAGAAAGTGATTAATAATGATGAAAAAATTCAAAAAATGGATGACACTGGAGAGTTGAATGAAAAAGAATTAAGCAATGGATTGCTTAATGATTCAGAGAAGCCTGAAATTCTGTCTCAAAATGGAATGTTAGTAAAAGGTTCTCGCTTTAGAGTTGCAGATAATAAAAAGACTAATTACTCTGATGCTATTAGTGCAGCCTTAAGTACATTGCAGAAATTACCTGCTGCTGAGTTGGAGGGCCTTCTTAAAGATTCTTTTAAAACTTCTGGACCTGGAGCATTTTTTGCTAATTCACCTAGGTTTATTTTACTTCTAGTTCGTTTAATTAAGGATAAAAAAGCTCTCCCTAGTTTGGTGAAAATTTTAGATGACCAGAGTAAGTTAATAAAATTTTATTCGGCCATTCTTTTTACTTTTATTTTGGGGATTTTCTTAAAAAAAATAATGAGAAAAGAAGGGCAACCAATATCAATTGCTCTGTGGCTATGGTTTGTTCGTTTTTCAATTATTTATTTAGTCCGCTTCATTATTATTTTTATGTTCTATGGCAATGAAATCTCACCTGCGCTTAATATTGTTAGTCACACTTTTTTTTACTAACGTGTCTTTGGCACACATCCGATTCGTTTATCACTGCTTCGAGCATTGCTTAGTTGCCCTGTTGGTACGTTTCCATTTAGAGTATCGGGGGTTCGTATGGTGAAGAGTTTTCTATTTCCTTGCAGCAGTGGATCCATTGAATCATTTGAAGGCCAGTAGTAATATATTGTTTTAGAATTCATCGCCGATTGATCGGCTTTAATTTTTAGACCATTTTCTATATAGAATCCATATTTCTTAATAATTGATTCAGTCACCAGCATAGTGCCATAAATTGTCTTATAAGAGCTGCCAACCTGAATTGTTTCAGCTTCTTTTTCGGCCAAATAAAGTCCTTCAGTATCATCCATATATTCTTTTAATATATTAAATACGGGATCACTGCCATTATAGTCTGCCTGGGTTGGACAAAATGCCTTGCCAGACTTATCGATAAAATAGGCCATCATATATCCGAGTGGAACATTGGCCGTAGAAGACGATGTCGTAGTGGGGCGATTGGGAAAACTAATTAATTTAAAATAATCGAGTGGCGTACTTACGGTTATGCCGTATTCGTTATAAAGTTTGCTTGTAAGAGTTTTATTAATGATAAGTCCGGTTTGGTTTTCGTTCACAAAACGCGCATCAGCTACATCCCACATAGTAAAATGTTGAGGGATCATTTCTAGTCGAGGATATTCAGCACTATCATTACCTGGATGCAGTTGCTCATCATGGCAGACGACTAAAGAGGGGGTATTTCCACCTGGAGGAGGAATTGGAGGTGGAGTATCGTTAGCCGCAAAATAATAATAAACGCGAGCGTAAGAGGTTCTAAAATAATCAGTTGTTGTTGAAGTAATTCCATAAGTCATACAAGTGTACTGATTAATTGCAGTAACCTTCAATGCTCCTGGAGCTGTTGTATCAACGGGGATTTGACTTTTTCTTTTTATTTGAAATTCTTTTGATTGAGCATTTGAACCAGATTTTGATTCAACAATTTTTAGAATATAGTTTTTATTTAAGTCAAGTTGGTCGATTTTTACGCTAAGAGAATTGGATCCCGGTTGGATAATTGGATCTGTTAGAATTTTAGTCGTTACTCCATCGTCGGCAGTTGCAGTTAGTGTGCATTGTGGAGGGCCAGAATCACTACTTAGTTGGACAGTACACCAATTATAAAGATTCCCCAATTTAGAATTAAGGGCTATGTCTGTTCCCATAATAGTATTTAAATAAAGTGTTGCTGATGTGGTTTTTGGTGCCGTTGAGCAAAAACTAGCACAGTCATTGATTAAGTCAGAGTTGCCATTGATGCATGCGCAAAAGTCAGCTTTTATATCAATTTGATTAGTGGGTCTCGTAAAGAGCACAACATTATCGACACATACTCCAGCAGATCCGGCAATTTTTCCCAAGATGTTTGGATCAGAACTAGTGATGGCATTTTTAACAGCATTAGTTGTTGGAGAAGCCTGTGCTGGAGTTGTGGTAACTCCTTTGAGTTCATTTATAAGTTGAGTTAATTCAGATGCTGTCGCTAAATGAGTTCCAGTGCTACAAGTCGATGTACAAACTCCAGTTTGAGATAAAATAAGATAACTTGTTCCACAACCTAGGCCCTGGTTAACGATTGAGAAGTCTTTAACGAGTCCACGATTTTTTATTACACCAGGATCAGTGATACAGCTGACCATTAACAAAAGAGAGGGTATTGTTAATAGATTAAAAAAATAGCTTGCAGAAATTTTTTTTAAATTCATTTAGTTTAAAACCATTCTCCTATCAAACGAATCGACTTTTATAGATTAAACTTTAGCAAATAGTGTGGATCATTTCTTATTTTATAATGAGTTGCCTAAGCTTCTGAGAGTTTAGCTTTAGGATTTTGCATTCTTTCTTAGTAATCAATACTTGAGCTGATTTTTTAGATAAAAAGCCGAGGAGAAGATGAGTTGAAAGTGCCTAAAATTTTGGTCGATTTCTAATTTTAAAAAAAATTTGCTCTAAACAAATTGTGATTTCAATCGCTTAAATTGTAAAATGGGTCTAGTCAATTATTGAGGTAAATTGGCAATTAAAGTTTTATTACTTCTTTGACGATAGGGTAAGTATTCAAAATAAAAGATGACAATTTAGGAGAAAAGCCATGACGAAGGCAGATTTGATCGCAGCTCTTGAAAAGCAAGCCAACCTTACTCATAAACAAGCTGAGACCATAATTAATATTACTTTTGATAGCATGATTAAAGCCCTCTACGAGGATGAGAGAATAGAAATTAGAGGTTTTGGATCATTTGCTAACAGAAACTATAAAGCTTATGAAGGACGCAATCCTAAGACTGGTAAGATTGTTAAAGTTCCACCTAAAAAAGTTCCCTTTTTTAAAGTGGGAAAAGAACTTAAAGAAATGGTGGATGAAGGAAAAGATAAATACGTGATCCGCGAAGCTTAATCAACTTAAAATTCATTGACATAAAAGGGGATTTTCTGCAAAATCCCTTACTATATTTCATTGTGGAGACGTGCCAGAGCAGTCCAATGGAACGGTTTGCAAAACCGTAAAGCCGGCGGTGCAAATCCGCCCGTCTCCTCCATCTGAAATATGACATAAAATCTTTTTAACGACTAAAAATCCAAAACAATTATTATTATCAACACTTAGGTTGCGATTAGTTACGCTAATTCACTTGAGTTCAAACTGTCTCTAACTGTCGCAAACTTTCATTCATTGGCTTAATTGTGCTTAATTTTGTGCTTACCGAATTACACACAGTACATACCCTGTGCTTTTGTGTGGTTTCAGCCATTTTTTACTACCTATACGCGTGTAGCCCTTGATTATTTTTGGACTACACAGTGACTACACGCTTAGGGGTCTTAACATTTTTAAATGGAGGTACTATGACCAATGCAAAAGAAAAAAGAAATCGCAGAATTGAAGCAAGCAACGAAGCAAAAGCTCTTAAGAGATTAAGAGAATTGCGTTCCTTATCTGTTAGAGACGTTGGTGATCTCTTAGATGTGTCATTTACTACCGTTAGCCACATGGAAAATGGCCGTGCTGTAGTTCATGAAGAGTATCTAAAAAAATTTCTTAAGGCCTTAAAGTTTACAAATGAAGACTATGAAATATTATTGAAAGGAAAACCCACAAATGAACATCTAAAACTTAAATGCTATCGTCTCATTGATGGAATGGAACTATCTAAGCTAGAAAAAGCTTGTGGCATGTTGAGTTTGTTGTCGCTTACTATCGTTCTGATAAATTATTACAAAATCTAAAATTTTATTGGCCTTAAAGAATAATAAGACTTCGAGGCCAATTCTTTAAGTATCCTGTTCCTTGTTCCTTACTCTTAACTTGCCAAATTTATCGTATCCATGTCAGTATTAATAAAATTATGGGTACTTCGTTTGAAGTAGTGCTTTGAAAGTAGGGTCGCTTTCTTTTTGGGGGGAATTATGTCGCCAGAGAGATTTTTTGAACTTACGTCCACATTTCTATTTGCCTTTGCCATTATCCACACTTTTCTTACAGGATATTTAACCAAACAAGCACATCGTTTTAAAGAAGGTTCCGTCGCTGAAAATTTTCTACACCTATTCGGGGAAGTTGAAATAGTTTTTGGATTCTGGTCTGCAATATTAGTTATCTTCGGTAT
>CANFNL010000047.1 GCA_947448205.1 Bacteriovoracaceae bacterium | reverse complement strand
TGCAGAAGAGAGAGCATTGTTGATGAGAAGCGGAATTACGGGACAATTCTCAATTGAAGAGGCTAAAAAAGTAGTCGTCACTGCTATTGAAAAAGAGATGAAGAATGAGGATCCTAAAAAGACTAGAGAAATGTTAGAGAAATTAGATCAATTTTTAGAAGGATTCAACAAAGCGACTGATCCTGCGGATAAGGCAAATTACGCTAAACTGCTTGGAGAAGTGGCTCAGACAAAAGATGTCAAAACAGCTAAAGTTTTTTATCAATTGGCCGTAGATAAACTCAAGGTCATCGCTGATAAAGATCGAACCTTCTTTCAAAGTAACAAAAATTTAGATAATTATATAGACTTGGCTTCAAAAGCTGGGGATCAAGCGGCACTACAAAAAGCCATGCATGAATATGTAAAGCAGCATTTCGCCATAGACTCAAAACGCCTTGGATGGAAAAATTTAGAAGATGCAGCTAATGAAATTTTTGATAGATTAGAAAAAGAAGCTCAACATTATAAAAACCCCAAATACTCAATAGAGTTCGAAGCGACCATAAGAAAACAAAAAGCTTTGATGTTTTTTATTCAAAGAACTAATAAAGCATTTAGAAAACTTCAGAATTTGGATGCTGATTACTCAAAGTATTCTAAGAGCGAATAAAATCCTCTAATATAATTGTAGCCGCTACACAATCAATCATGGTCCAATCAATTTTAAAATTAAACTGAGCAGAGTTTTTCATGCGTTCTTGAGCAGTTATCGTAGTCAGAGTCTCATCTTGTTCAAAAAATTCTATATGAGAAAAATGAGATTTTAAAAGTTCACCGAATTTCTTTATAAGTTTGGTTGTTTCACTTTCTTTGCCATCGAGAAAATAAGGTATGCCTAAAACTACCACTTCCACATTTTCAGCTTCAACAATTTTTCTAATTGAATCAATCGTAGCCATTTCGGATTTAAAGATGATTTTTTCGCCCATATAAGGATAGGGATCTCGTCCTGGGCAAAAAAAAGCGGTACCAACTACTTTCAAGCCAAAATCGATGGCCAATATATTTCTCTGCTGAAAGTGCTTAAACCGTTTATATGTTGAAAAATCTAGCATATAGAGGGCTTATAACCCATAAAAAATAGCGACACAAGTCGTAATTTTGACTCTTATTTCTTGACAGAAACAGGCTAAAGGATAATATTAATTAAATAATTATCTAAAATATGTTCCCCTCACCATTCAGCATTAACAATCAATAAGAGGTTTCATTTATTTTTCGCTTTTTCCTTCAACTTTCATAATTTTTTCAAATAAATATTTTACCCGTCAACAGGAGTAGCTATCAAATGCATCTTAATGATCTCAGAGAAAAAGACATCGCCGAACTCACCACCATGGCCGAAGAAATTCAGATTGAGAATCCGAGCAATCTAAAAAAGCACGAGCTTATTTTTGCTATTCTTAAATCAACAGCAAAAGATGACAAATCTATCTTTGGAAATGGTGTCCTTGAAATTCTGCCAGATGGATTTGGATTTCTAAGATCTCCTCTCTATAACTATCTCCCAGGTGCCGATGATATTTATGTTTCGCCTTCACAAATTAGAAAGTTTGGTCTTCGCAAGGGAGATTCAGTTGAAGGGGAAATCCGACCGCCAAAAGAAGGAGAAAGATATTTTGCTTTAGTCAAAGTCAATGAGATCAATTCTCAAACACCAGAAAAACATAAAAAAACAGTTCTCTTTGATAACTTAACTCCGTTATACCCTGAGAAAAAAATTAATCTTGAATACCATCCAACAAATTACTCAACTCGATTAATCGATTTGTTTGTGCCTCAAGGTTTTGGGCAACGATGTTTAATAGTTGCACCTCCAAAAGCAGGTAAGACAGTTCTTCTTCAAGATATCGCTAATGCCATTACAACAAACCACCCTGATTCGGTTCTGATCGTTCTTCTTATTGATGAGCGTCCGGAAGAAGTTACAGACATGAGAAGAAATGTTCGCGCCGAAGTTGTATCATCTACTTTTGATGAACCAGCTTCTCGACACGTTCAGGTTGCAGAGATGGTTATTGAAAAAGCAAAACGTTTAACTGAAGCTGGAAAAGATGTAGTCATCCTTCTGGATTCAATTACTCGTCTAGCTCGCGCATACAACACAGTTGTTCCTCCATCGGGAAAAATTCTTTCGGGTGGGGTTGACTCAAATGCTCTTCATAAACCAAAAAGATTTTTTGGTTCAGCTAGAAATATCGAAGGTGGTGGATCACTTACAATTATCGCTACCGCTCTTATTGATACTGGATCAAGAATGGATGAAGTTATCTTTGAAGAATTTAAAGGAACAGGTAACTCAGAAATTCAACTTGATAGAAAGCTTCTTGAAAAAAGAATTTTCCCAGCACTTGATATCAACAAATCTTCTACTCGTAAAGAAGACCTACTCATGGCTCCAGCTGATCTTCAAAGATCATATCTTTTAAGAAAAGTTCTCCATGCAATGGCGCCTATCGATGCTATGGAATTTGTACTTTCTAAAATAACTAAGACTAAATCGAATTCAGACTTTTTGGATTCAATGAACTCGTAATGAGAATTATTAAGAATTATTTATGAAAAAAAATTTAATGAATAAAATTATTCTCCTCCTCTCCAAACAATACGCCTCCATCGGCGGTCAAGCAGTGATTGAGGGAGTTATGATGAGATCTCCCAATGCTTTCGTCGTCGCCGTCAGAAAACCAGATGGATCAATCCGGTTGCGTCGGGATCAGTGGTTTGGACTTTCAAAAAAACTATCTTTTTTAAAGAAGCCTTTTTTGCGAGGGGTTTTAGTTTTAGTAGAAACTATGGCCAATGGAGTAGTTTCCCTAAACTACTCTGCCAATATAGCTATGGATGAAGAAAATAAAAAAACAGCGCTAAAAAGCGGAATGAGTGAAAGTGATTATGAGGCAAAAAAGAAATCAAAAGAAAAAGTAAGTTTTGAAACTTTTATCTCAATAGCTTTCTCGTTTGCTTTTGGGGTTGGTCTTTTTGTCTTTCTTCCACATGCCTTAACAGCTGTTATTGAAAAATTCTCTGGTGCTAAATGGGATCTTCAGAGTTGGCAGTTTCATGCTATTGATGGAAGCATTAAAGCGTGCATTTTTCTAACTTATATTTATTTGATAAGCTTTTTACCGGACATAAAAAAAGTTTTCCAGTATCACGGAGCTGAACATAAATCGATCTCTACCTTTGAAGCTGGCGAAGAGCTCACAATTGCTAACGCTAAAAAATATCCAACTTTTCATCCACGTTGCGGAACAACTTTTATCTTCTTTCTGATGTTTGTTTCGATTATTTTATTTGCTATTATTTTTGCAATTGTACCAGTGGGTATTCACTCTTCTCCCATTTTGAAACATTTAACGGCAATGCTCTTTAAGGTCGCCCTGACTTTTCCAATCGCTGGAATTTCATACGAACTTATTAAATTTGTTGGTAAAGATCCAAATTCGTTTGTGGGCTCAGTCATGAGTTACCCAGGTAAATTGCTACAACGATTAACCACGAGAGAACCCGACGATAGGCAACTTGAAGTGGCACTGGCTTCAATTAAAGCTGTGCTTTTTTTAGAAGAAAAATACAATTTGAAAGAAGCCGAAAGTAAAAAGATTACGGTTGATGAGATAGATTTCTCACATCTTTCAGATATAGAAAGTAGTAATTTAAAACTTAAAGATTTTTTAGAAGGCTAATCCCCATGTCAATGTTTGATAAATTGCAATCAGTTGTTGCTCGCTATGAACAACTAACCGAAAAACTAGCAGATCCATCAATTTATGAGCGCCAAAAAGAATTTAAAGAAATTTCTTCTGAGCGCTCGAGTATTGAAGATGTTGTTGTCGCTTTTCGAGAATATCAAAAATTAAAAGCTGACCTCGAGGGTGCTAAAGAAATACTCCGCAACGAAAAAGATGAAGATCTTCGTGAAATGGCCAAGGCTGAACTTTCAGAAATTGAAGCTCAAATTCCGCCTTTAGAAGAGAGATTGAAACTGCTTCTTTTACCCAAAGATCCCCTCGATGACCGCAACGTTATCATGGAAATGCGGGCCGGTGCCGGTGGAGATGAAGCTTCGATCTTTGTTGCAGACATGTTTCGACTTTATCAAAACTATTTTAGGCAATTGGGATTTAAAACCGAAGTTGATTCCATGTCAGAAGGTGATCAAGGTTTAAAAGAAATTATCTTCACTGTTACTGGTGATAAAGTTTACTCAAAACTAAAATGGGAAGCGGGAGTTCACCGCGTGCAACGTGTTCCAAAGACCGAAACAATGGGAAGAGTTCATACATCGACGATAACAATTGCTGTTATGCCCGAAGTGGATGAGGTTGAATTTGAATTGAACCCAAATGAATTAAGAATCGATGTTTATCGCTCTGGTGGATCTGGAGGGCAGTCAGTGAACACGACTGACTCTGCTGTCCGTATTACCCATTTACCTACGGGAATGTCTGTTGCCAATCAGGACCAAAAATCGCAGTTAAAAAACAAAGAAAAAGCAATGAAGATTCTTCGTTCTAGAATTTATGACAATATGGTTAAGGCCCAAAAAGATGAAATCGATTCAGAAAGACGAGGTCAAATTGGAGACGGAGATCGATCTGAAAAAATTAGAACTTATAATTATCCTCAAAATAGAATCAGCGATCACCGCATTGGACTGACGGTTCACAATCTTGACGGTGTAATGAATGGAGATCTCGGTGGTATCACTGATGCCCTTATCGCTCACCACCAGGCAGAGTTGATGAAAGGCCAAGAAGAGTAATGCCGTGGCAATAAAAAGTCTTGGAGAGCATCTAAAAAACTTTTTTTATGAGGAAAAAAAATCTCTCCTTGCCAATTATCCTGGTTTGACTTTACACCGATTGAAAAGTGATTTGAAGCTTCACGCTTTTTTAAACGGAGTGGACTCTGAAGAATTGTTTGAATTTCCTTATCTTCCTTTTCGCAGTAATCCCATAACCCTATTTTTTGAAAAATTAAAAGAGGGGGTCCCTCTTGAATACATAACCGGTTATGCTTTTTTTTATCGCTCCCTTTTTAAAGTAACTTCCGATGTTTTAATTCCCAGAAGCGAGACAGAAATCTTAGTTGAGTTAGCCAATAGTGAAATTCAAAAAAACTATCATAATAAAAAATGTATTGTACTCGATGTGGGGACAGGCTCAGGGGTTATTGCATTGACGCTTATGATGGAAGATTTTGCTCAGCTTGATGTGACAGCAGTCGATATTTCTGAGAAAGCGATTATATTAGCTCGCGAAAATTTTTTTAATCTTCGCTACACCATACCTGCTAAGCATAATATTCATTTTTTGATTAGTGACAGACTCGAGAGTGTAGTAGGAAGTTTTGATCTTATTTTATCAAATCCCCCGTATATTAAGGCACTTTCTGATCGCGAATCTGTTCATCATCAAGTTTTAAGTTATGAACCTGCTGTGGCGCTTTTTTTAGAAGATGATACTTATGATTTATGGTTTCAAGAATTTTTTAAAAGTATTTATCAAAAGCTCAATGATCAGGGCATAAGTTTAATTGAAGGCCATGAAGATCACTTAGAAAGCCTATCTGAGATTGCCAAGAAAATTGGTTTTAGCGCAGTAGAGATTATAAAAGATTACACCAATCGAAATAGATTTTTGCGGTTGAAGAAATAAAAGGAAAAAGAAAATGGATAAATTAATTATTAGCGGACCATGCACTCTTTCCGGGACAGTGCGAATTTCTAGAGCGAAAAATGCTTACTTGCCAATTCTTGCTGCCGTTTTACTTTCTGATAAGCCTATTCATTTAAAAAACATTCCAGATCTTCAGGATATTAAAACCATGATTAAATTGCTCTCTAATCTCGGAGTGCAAGTTTCTAAAAATGGAGATACGACTACTTTTGATGCCTCAACTCTAAATTCTCATGAAGCAACTTATGATTTAGTAAAAACCATGAGAGCTTCTATTTTTGTTTTAGGTCCTTTATTGGCGAGGTTAGGAAAAGCTAAAGTTTCACTTCCGGGTGGTTGTGCAATTGGAACTAGACCAATTGATTTGCATTTGACCAATTTAGAAAAACTGGGTTGTATTATAAATTTGAATGCCGGATATGTAGAAGCTTATGTCACTAAAATGCAGCCAGGAGCACTTAGGCTTGATTTTCCCTCTGTTGGAGCCACTGAAAATTTGATGATGGCCGCTGTATTTACCGATGGTGTAACCATTATTGAAAATGCAGCATTAGAGCCAGAGATTGATGACCTTGCCCATTTCTTGAATGCAATGGGAGCTAAGATATCAGGTATCGGTACTCAAAAAATAGAAGTGACTGGAGTTAAACAATTTCATGAAGTGACTTTTGAAGCTATCGGTGACCGTATTGAGGCAGCCACTTATATGATGGCAGCCTTAGCCACTGGATCAAATATAACGATAGAAGGTGCTAATCCAAAACATCTGCAATATGCAATCGATGTCCTAAAGAAAATGGGAGCTCGAATCGAAACCAATGATTCCGCCATTACTGTTTATAAAAGTGAACTAAAAGGTTGCCAAGTAGATACGGCACCATTTCCTGGTTTTCCAACGGATGCCCAAGCTCAGTTAATTGCCCTTTGCACCCAAGTAAAAGGTATTTCCGTAGTGACTGAAAATATTTTTGAAAATCGCTTTATGCACGTTCCAGAGCTTATTAGACTTGGAGCTGATATTACCTTAAAAGGTAAAATGGCAGTTATTGAAGGAGGTGAGCCACTGACAGCGGCTCCAATAATGTGTACTGACTTGAGAGCATCGGCAGCGCTTATTATTGCGGCCCTTGCAACCAATGGCGATACAGAGTTGCAGAGAGTTTATCACCTGGATCGGGGATATGAAAAATTGGAAGAAAAATTTTCACAATTAGGCGCAAAAATAAAAAGAGTTAAGGAATAAAAATGTCAGCTAATTGTTTATTTTGTAAAATGCTAAAGGGGGAAATCCCTGTCACGAAAATATTTGAAAATGAGAAAGTGTTCGCTATTGAAGATATTCATCCTCAAGCCAAAATTCACTGGCTTTTTCTTCATAAAAATCATACCGCCAATATCAGTGAAATGAGCCAGCAGCCAGAGACCATTGCCGACATCTTTAAAGGTATAGCGGAATTTACAAACTTCAACCCCATTCATCAAAGTGGTTTTCGAGTAGTAACTAATTTAGGGCCAGATGCTGGGCAAAGTGTTTTTCACACGCATTTTCATGTTTTAGGAGGCGAAGAACTCGGTCCATTTGGACGCCGCCGCTAAAGAGGTCATTAGATCCATTTCAATTTTGAAAAAATGACTGTCCTTATGGACTTAAGTCCAACTTTTGAAAGTTTATTTTGATAAAAAAATCTCACCTATAAAGCAGGAAAGGAGATTTTTATGAAGTTCTTAATTATTTTTTTGCTAATTTCACTTTCAGTATCTTGTAAAAAAGAAAACCTCACAAAAAATAGTGGGTTAATGCCTTTTGACAGACAATCTTATCTTTATATACCACATCAAGAAGATCAATCCCTCCTAAGAAGGAAGCTTTTACATTTTAGGCTTAACCAAATTTTAAATGAAGCCAATACTCAAGAAATAGAAGCAAGTGATGTCTTTGAAATATCCAATAATCATTATCAAATGAATGAAAAAGAGATTAAAGAATACAATCAACTTAGAGCAAGTTGTGCAGAATTAATCATCTCTTTTAAAGATCATTTAGAAATATATTTTGTGCCAACCGGAATCGACAGAGAAGTGGCACTTAAACAAATTGCAATCGTCCCAGACATAGGAGGAGCTTTTTTTTGGAAAGAAAATACACCAGAAAAACTTTTAAAAGGAAATAAGTACTATCTATTAAGTACTACTTTATCTGAAGTAAAAAATAATGATATTTACTTTTCTTCTAATAAAATCAGTCTTGGTGACAATTATCAAAATAAAGAATTTACTTTTGCTCCTAATCAGCAAGTGGTTCTTGATTTTGATACCCAGTATTTGGAAAAGCAAGTTGCTATAGCGACTCGAGTAGGTTCAAGAATTAAATGCACAAAAGATGTCAATGAAGCCGGGCTTTGCTATGAATGCAACTATAAAATTGAAGCACTGACCGGGGGATTGTTTAACAGAGAGTTTAAAGTAGAAGAAATTAATTTATCTATCGCCATTGATGGAAAAGTTTTTTCGTTATTGGAGCTTGGTGCTACAATAGTTTCAAAAACTCATATCAAGGTTGTGCTTGATCTAAAAAAATTAGCTACTCAGGATTTAGTGCACATTACAATTCTCAATTCTTTGATCAAACAGATCACTAAAGATGTTTCAGGTTTTGATTTTTCTGATAGCTGTAGTTGGCGTATTGCTAAGTCATCACTTGATTTAACACCAGTTATCAATAAGAGTCTGGAAATGCAAATTAAAGGAAGTGTCTTTGATTTCTAGTTGTTTCAAAAACTAAAAAGGGCCAATGATTGGCCCTTTAATTTTTAAGTATTAATCCCTTCAAATAGAGAGCTGATAATGGCTTTTTGTAACCTAGTGAGCTGGTAAATATTGGCCATAATTAACACCGGGCTTTTTTTGATATTGCCACAAATGACTATTTGTCCTTTCTCTTTATTGTAGTCGGTAATGTCAAAAATATTTCCAAAGTCTTTTTCATAGCTTTTAAGAATTTGTTCATCCATTTCATCACAGGAAGTAAGTTCTGGATAACGATCACCTTGAACTTTTACTTTTACTAATTTATTTTTTTCATTTTCACTTTTAGCTTTAATCATATCGTTATAAATCAACTTTAAATTCGATGCACCTAAATTGGTTTTTAGAATAAACCAAAGTTCTTCAAAAAAACCTGAACGGTCATTGGGCCAGAGGCTATAAAGATGATTTCTAACTTTGAAAATTTCTTCAATAAGTGAAATATTATTTTGAAGTATCCAATTTTCTCTCATTTTATCAAAAATAATTTTCGCTTTTTCGTAATTAAGTTTTTCAAAGCTCTCAAAACTCAAGTCGAATTCCAAGCTTGATCGAATTGGATAGAATTTTATTTCTTGCTCTAGGCTTGTAAGAAAGTCCTCATTTTTTAGTTCATCAGAAAAAATCAATCCTTGAACGGGGAATTGCTTTGCTTCTTGGAGGTCAATAATCTTGGTTTGAGGAAGTTCTTGTGGTTTAAACTGAGCAACGAGTGCTTGCTGAAGGTTTTTTGTGTATAAAAGAGTAAAATTCATTTCATCCCTTAATATTTGATTAAAGCTGATAATTTAAGTTCGATAATAGTCTATCTGAAATCTTTTTTTATGGGAATGACCCCCTAGGTAAAATTTGGCAAATTCGCCTTTTTTTAATCCTAATATACACTTAAAATAATGGAGAAATTACTTTTTTTGCTACTTTTGCTTTTCTTGCCACTAGGAGCGATGTCCCAGGACGAGCGCTATTTTCGTCAAATCTTCAAAGCAGACGTACCTCAAGTTCCCAATGCAGTAGTAGAGAAAAAATATTCTTATTTCATTCATACTCCCTTTTATGCTTTGGATATTAATCACGATCAGATTCCAGAAGAAATCGTTTTTGTAAAAAAAGACAGCGAAGACTGGATTGAAATTTATTCATTTGATCTTGGAGAAAAAAAGAAAATTTTGGAGTATCGCTTTGAGACTAAAGGGTTTGAGTCTGAGCTTTATAAAATAGAATTCAAGCGGCTTTCGGCTAAGAATTCTGTGCTTTTACTTTATTACTTTGAAGGCGTCAGCCGTTATATAGAACTTCAGTCTACTTCGAGAATTTATGCAATCACTATCGATAATGATGATCTCAAAACACTTAAAGTTTTTAAGGGACCAAGTCTCTTTGAAGAGAGTAGATCCTTTAAGGGGCATTATCACTTGAGAAATTATCAAGTCTATCTTCAAGACTTAAATAATGATGGTACCAAAGAGCTTGTTGTAAAATTTCGCGATTATAGTCGAGTTTACGTCTACACTGGTGAGGGAAAGTGGAAGACTTTTAATTGACTTCTAGGAAGCTTTTGGAAGATCCTGATCTTCATCATCAATGTCTTGTTTTTGATAAGATGTCTTAAAAGGCTTAAACTGAGTAGTTTGATTATAGTAGCCAACTTGTTCATTGGTTGCTGATACTTTCATTTTTTTTGCGACAATAATCCAAAGAGCAGCCGGAAGAGCAAATAGAAAAATCATTGGACCTATGAGTGAATAGGGTGATGAATTGGTTTCTGTTGATTTAGAAACAATATTTGCTGGGACTCTTCTACTCGTCGGACTTGTAGCTGTGGGTTGTGGTGAAAAATCAAATCCACTTTGAGTTTTGGTAGAGGTATTTTCTTCAATAGATACTTCGGTCAATTGTTCAACCGCTGGACCTCTTTGTGCAAAAGCCTGATGAATTGTTAATCCGGCCGTCACCATAGAGAAAAAATAAATTGCAGAAAAAAGTGGTCTCTTCATATCCAACTCCCTTGTGCAAAGCTTATCGTTAATTAGTGAAATTAATTAAGAAGTAAATTATTCCCCTATAAAATGCTCAGGTATTTTTAGCCTCTAAGTCTTCTAATTCTTGATATAAACTTAGTAATTTTTCTTCTAAAAAATTTTGTGCATCGGTGAGAATTTTTAATTCCTGATTTTTGGGGTCAGAGAGTTTAGTGTAATCTAAGTTGGCGATCTTATCCTGAATGATTTGGGTTTTGGTCTCGGTTGACTCGATTTCATCGTAGATTACTTCGAGACGCTTCTTATCTTTATTGCTTATTTTACTATTGCTTGCCTTGCTTAATTCCTGAGCTGTTGATGGAGGTGAGGAAGACACTTGAAAATTTTCTCTGGCTTCTTGGGCAACTTCTCGCTCGAGCTCAATGACTTCTAAGTAAGGGGCTACTTGCTCATATCCCCCCTCAAAGTTCTGCAATTTTTTATTTTCAATCATCCACACTTTATTTGTGACAGTACTTAAAAAAGCTCTGTCGTGACTTATGAGAATGATTGCACCTTGAAACTCTGAAAGTTTTTCTTCTAAAATACCAATTGTTTCTAAATCCAAATCATTGGTAGGTTCATCGAAAATTAAAATATCGCCAGGCTTAGTTAAGTTTACGGCCAGTTGTAAACGGCTTTTTTCACCACCTGAAAATGTTTTGAGGTGGCGGTGAATATCATCCCGGTGAAAAAGAAAACTTTCAAAATAAGACGAGACGTGCTTTTTGCTACCATCAGGTAAATCGACAAAGTCAGATCCATCTCCTAAAAGTTGATACGGGGTCATGTCTATTTCCATCTCGTCGCGTTTTTGAGAAAAATATTTAATTTGTAAGTTATCAGCAGTTTTTAATTTTCCTAAGGTGGGTTGTAGTTCTGCGAGAATGAGCTTGAGGAGAGTTGTTTTTCCCACTCCGTTTTTTCCCAGTAAGCCAATTTTATTGCCTTTATGAATTTCACCAGAAATATTTTCAAATAAAGGTTTTAGTCCGTCATAGGAAAAAGTTAGGTCCGAGAAAGAAACGAGAACTTTAGTTTGGCGATTTGATTTTGCCAGTGAAAGATCTAGATTTTTTTTAGCTTCACTTTTAATAGTGGAGACTCTCTCTTTTAAATCTAAGAATGTTTCAACGCGCTTTTTACTACGTGTTCCGCGTGCCTTTATTCCTTGTCTCATCCAGGCTTGTTCACGTTCAAGATTATTTTTTAGTTTGTCTAGTAAACGGATTTTTGATTGCTCCGAGCGTTCAAGGAATCCAAGATAATCAGTATAGGATCCATCAAAGCTTTCTATTTTGCCATTTTGGATATGAAAAATTTTTCTAGTTAACTTTGAAAGCAAAAATCGATCATGCGTAATGAGCATAAAAGCTTTTGAGGTGGAATTGAGCTCGTCTTCAAAAAGTTTTATGGTTTCAATATCAAGATGGTTTGTAGGTTCATCCCAAAGAATAAGATTGGCCCTACTCGAGAGCCCTAGGCTTAAGAGAATTTTTTTTTGTTCTCCACCACTTAAGTCTACAACTCGTTTATTAAAATCTTCGAGCCCAAAATATTTTAGGTAGGACTCATAGTTTTGAATCATCTCCCAGCCAAAGTTTTGTTCAAATAAGTCCAGTGAAGTTTCATAGTCCTTTTTTAATTCTGGATAAAAGACAAAAAAATAGTCTTTTAATGAAAGAAATCCATTGGCTTCAAGTGGTAATTCTTGGGGAACATAAAAAAGCGAAAAGCGCTTGTTTTCATCGCCATCTCCTTTGGATTTGTTAAATTCAAAAGGGGGAGTGTTATGATCTGGTACTAAATCACCAGTTAGGATCTTAAAGAGAGTGGACTTGCCCTTTCCATTTAATCCAAGAAGGCCAATTCGATCGCCTACCGAAACAGAAATTTGAGCATTATTAAAAATAATTTTTGCTCCAAAACTCAGCCGAATATTTTTTAGGGTGCACAGTAAACTCATTGGCCGATTATAAGGCTCCAAAGGGTATTCGGCAAATAATTCCTAAAGCCCAATAGAATTCACACTGTGTTGTATCATTAATTTAAGAGAGGCCCTAAATGAGGACCAAATGAATTTTCCTGCCATTGCCAAGCAAACTTTTGATCTTCTCAAAGAAAATCCGATGTTTTCTTCGATTTCGGATTTTATCATTTTACATTTAAAAAAAATAGATTCACCAACAGATCGAGCTCAATTTGTTCATGATGCCGTTGATGATTACAATCTTGAAGTTTTTGCTCATCCCTTGGTAAAGGAGTTGGTAGCTTGCAAAATTGGCTGTTCAGCCTGTTGCCATACGCAAGTGAGTATTACAGAAGATGAGTCAGAATTATTGGCCCAAAAGGTACTTGGTGGAATCAAAATTGATTATGCTCTACTTCGCAAGCAAATGAGTGCTAAAAACGAAGAAAATAATTTTAACAAGCTCTCCTACGAAGATAGGAAATGTGTTTTTTTGGCTGAAGATCGAACTTGTCAGGTCTACGATGACAGACCTTCAGTTTGCAGAACTAATGCAGTTTTAGGCTCTCCTTCTCAGTGTAGCCCGAACCCAATAAGTGGTGAAAAGCAAACACTTCGATTAGTTAAAACTTCAAAAGCTGATATGGCCATAATTGCTTCGTTTATTGTTAGCCATTCAAGTGGAACATTAGCTAGTATGTTAGGGAATACACTCTTTAAAAAGAAATCAATTAAAAAATATATTTCCAATGATTCAGTTCTATAGTATCAAGAAGTCGTGAATTGTTTACTTTGTCATTCAATTGTTTTTAGTTTTAAAGATATTGCTTATCAATGTCAAAATTGTCGACTTTTATTTAAAAATCCAAATCGTCATCTAAGTGTTGAAGAAGATCTAAAAAGATACTCAGCTCACCAAAACAATAGCGAAGATCTAGGCTATATTGTTTTTCTAAATCGATTGATTGATCCACTTAAAAATTTCTTGCCAGTGAGTTTTACGGCCATCGATTTCGGTTGCGGCCCAGGACCTACTATTGCCAAATTGCTCTCACCTCTAGGAGGTGAAGTCGTTAATTATGATCCACTATTTTTTTCAGATGAATCATTACTAAGACAAACATTTGATGTCGTTACTTCAACGGAAGTGGTAGAGCACTTTAAAAAACCAATGCACGATTGGCAGACATTAGTTCAGTTAGTTAAGCCTGGTGGTTTATTGGGGATTATGACTCAATTTTTTACTACGGAAATTAATTATGAAAACTGGTGGTATAAAAATGATCCAACCCATATCGTCTTTTATGAACAAAAAACTTTTGAATATATTGCCAATTACTTTAGCTTAGATAAAATTTACGACGACCAAAAATCTATTGTTATTTTTAGGAAAAGAAAATGAATTTAAAAATGTATGCAATTGCCAATTGCGATACCGTAAAGAAAGCAAGAAAAAACCTTGAGTCAAGAAGTGTCGAATATGAGTTTGTTGATTTTAAAAAAAATCCACCAACTGAAAAATTAATCAAGCGATGGGCGGATTTTTTTGGAGAGCTCCCTGTTAATAAGAAAGGTATCACTTATAAAAAATTTAAAGATGATTACGAGGCTCTTAATACAAGTGAAAAAATAAAATTTCTATGCACAAATACTTCAATGATTAAAAGACCCATCTTAGAAAAAAATGAAAAAACTCTCTTTGTTGGCTTTGATGAAGAAAATTATAATCAGTTAAAATTATGATTACTAAAGAAGACTATTTAAAAAAGAGGCAAGCACTATTAGATACAAAAGCTACTTTTAAAAGAGAAGCTTTTTGCTTTACTTGTCATCGAATTCAACAAAATTGTCTTTGCAATTTAATCAAATCTTTTGAAACCAAAACTCATTTTGTTATTTTAATGCATCCGATGGAAGCCAAAAAAGAAAAAATGGGGACAGGTCGAATTTCTCTGGCAACTTTGAAGAATTCCCAATTAATTGTTGGTATTGATTTCACGGAAGATGTCGAGGTGAATGGACTTCTAAATGATCCTAGAAATCATTGTATGGTTTTATATCCAGGAGAAAAATCACTAAATATTTCAAAAGATGATGTGAGTACACTGCAAAATCTTGGAGAGAAAAGATTAGTTGTTTTCCTTATCGATGGTACCTGGCCATGTGCTAAGAAAATGATGAGGCTTTCTAAAAATATTCATTCACTCGCTCGTATTTCTTTCACGGCTACTCACGAATCCATATTTATTATTAAAGAGCAACCTGCAACTTATTGTCTCTCGACCCTTGAATCCATTCATTTCTTTCTTACGGAATGTGATAGAAGGGGATTAGAGAGCCTAAATTCAGCACAAGACAATCTCATCGAAGTTTTTAAGACTATGGTAGATATTCAAGTTCAATGCGCTCTTGATCCAAGTCTTCCATCCTACCGAAAAAGTAGTGGTGGCTATACTAAAAAGCGCGAGAGGGTAAAGTCTAAAAAATGGGGATCTGATCGGATCGTATTTAAAGGATAAAGCTCTTAAGTGAGTTTTGTTACAATTTCACGAAAGTGAATTTCAAAGCTGATATCATCATAGATTTCTAGAGTCTTATCGAAATTAATCATTAAGAGAATACATTAAGAGTGATGGATCTTTTTTGTCTAGTATGTTCAATACTCAAGCAAGTTATGTGGTAGAGGATTATAAATTAATGAGCATCTTTGGGATACTGCCAAAAATAAATAGATTTTTTTATAAATTGCCAAAAATTTAGGGCATTTTCTGGTGTGATACATGAGGAGGTATCGCTCTGAAATCTTAGAACAGGGATATTCTTTCCTTCCATCTTTTAAGGCGTTAAGCACTTATAATGTAAAATAGATTTTATAACTTAATATTAGGGTGAAGTATGCTTAAGCTCTTATACAAAACATTGTTAATCTCCATTCTTTCTGGATCATTATCAATTATGAATATGACGGCCTTAGCTCAAAGTTCATCCGCCGATGCAGCGAGCTCTAGCCTTGCAACAACGGGCTCAGATGGCGTTACGACGGTGAGGGAGACTAAGAAATTTGATGGAGTTGATCAGAATGATTTGTTGTCTTCTGTGACTATGATTGCTATTGGGGCCATTAGTGCTCGGATGGCATTTAATTATAAGCCATCGACCACTGATGTAATGATCGCGGCTGCAGGCGGAGCAGCTTACATTGCTGGAGAAGTTTATTCTAATTTAAAAAATAAAAAATCTCTCGATGAAATGACAAAAGAAATCACCACGCGAACTGACGGTAAAAAAGATCAAGCTCAAATTGATAGTCTTGTAGAATTAAGAAAAACTTATCAAGACGCCAAAGAGACAACTGAGACTAAAAAAATGCTTCAAACGGCGGCAGCAGTAGCATTTTCCGGAGCTTCGGCGTTGGCAACCTATTATGCTTTTGAAGAAAAATCAATGGAAGCTGCTTGCACAGGAGCTATTGCTTCAGCAAATTCCGCACTTGCAGCTTGTGTTGAACAAGGCGCTACTGTTACTGGGGCAACGGAAGCGGCAGCTTGTGGAAAATGTGAGGTTGAGTTATCTAAATATTTGGCAGAATTTAAAGCTTTAGGTGTCACAGAGCAAGTTCAAGGAACTTCAAGTGTTGTAACAGGAGAAGCTGCACAGAAGATAGGTAGAGAATTAAAAAAAAATCTTCCTTGTGTAGCAGCTGCCGGAGCTCAAGCAAAGACCATTGCTTCAGGAGTAACAGCGGCTTGCCAACCAGCACTTACCTTTAAAGATTTAATTCACACACAAGGTGAACCAAAAAAGGGACTTGATAATAATCAGTCATTGAATAAAATTTTATTTGGTGGCAAAAAATATATTGTCGATTACAATGATTTTCAATCAAAAGAATCAGTCTCAGTTCTAGATTATGCTTTTAATCTTTTTATGCCGAAAGCACAGGCCAGTTGGATGCCTTTAATGGGCTTAGGTGCAGCGGCATTGGCAAGTTATAATTTAGTTTCCGGACCGCTGGCCGCTGCTATAGATACCCAAATGTATGTTCCATTGAGAAGGGCAATTGTATTTGGAGTCCTAGGAGGTCTTTCTTACGCTTCTGCAAATGCCTCCCAAACTCAAGTAGAAAAAATTCAATCTAATATCGAAAAGATTGATCTCATTTTAAAAGAATTAAATAAACAAGAAAAAGGTGTAGCGACCTCAAAAGTTCAAGAAGTGGCCGTTAAGCCAATGTCTATTGGAAATAATTTAAATAATTTGCCTGCTCTTGATTTAAGCAATAATCCAAATACAGTTAAAACAGATTGTATTGTTAGTTCTGGATCAAGCAGTTGCAAATCGCTTGAAACTCAAATGACGACCATGCCTGATTTTGCCAGTCTTCCAGATTCCCTTAAATCTATAGGCACTCAAGCAGCAAAGCTCGGAGATGGCTTAAGTGCTACCGGAAGTATTTCTGGATCGACTCAACTCGAGGCCGCTTCATTGGGGGCAAAACAAAGTGCCGTGGCGAGGATATTGGCTAAAACTCAAGAAAAATTAAATAATCATTTAGCTAAAAGAGGAATAGGCACAATCGATTTTGGTGCCGAACAAAAAAAACTTCTCAGTGGTCTAAATGCAAAGGCCGCATCTGTTTTAAAATCTAAAGGACTGTCGGCAGGAAGTCTTCTTTCTAGTTTTAGGGGAACTCCAATCAGTGGAGCTTCGCAAGCCGTTGAAGATATGGCCAAAAAATCTTCCATTACCAAAAGTGACGGAAATGGGAGTGGAGCTCCTGGAAGTGCTACTCGAGAGGCAAAAGATAAAGACTTAGATTAT
>CANFNL010000046.1 GCA_947448205.1 Bacteriovoracaceae bacterium | reverse complement strand
TCTTAATTTCATTTTGCCAAATGCTAAAAAAGGAGTTGAGCTTGCAGACCTCAATATCAGAATAGTTCAGCCGAATATTGGCAATTTTATAAAAATCACTTCAGAGCGTGGAGAAAAAAATTCGCTTCATAGTGTTTTTGATTCTTATTACAACTTAAGCACAGTTCCTTCTCAATTACCCTTAGACCTAATCATCTGGCCAGAGACAGCATTTCCCACTTTAATTTCTAGCGACTTGATGCAGAGAAATAGTGATTTGAAAATTCCTGGAACTCTTTCACAAATTATCGAAAAAACTCAAGCAGAACTTTTTATTGGTGGTTATGACTTAAAAACCATCAACGGTGCAAGCGAATACCAAAGCCAATACAATTCGGCATTTCTCTTTGGCAGTGATCAAAAATTAAAAGCTGTTTATCGTAAAATTCACCTAATTCCTTTTGGAGAAGGTCTGCCTTTTGGACCGATGAATAAAATTTTAAGTCAGTACATTACGAATGTTTCTTATTTTGCCGAGGGTGAAAGTTTTACTCATTTTAACACTAAAAAAAATATCCCTTTTATCAGTGTCATATGTTATGAAATTCTTTTCGCCGATTTTGTCAGGGATTTTTTAAATCACCAAAAAACTGCACCACAATTTTTAATAAATCTCACCAATGATTCTTGGTATGGAGATACCGCTGAACCCCACCAGCACTTGTTTTTAGCAAAATGGCGAGCATTGGAATTTAATATTCCTTTCATCCGCTCAACCAATACTGGAATAACAACAATTATCTTTCCTGATGGATCAGAGTCAGAGCGACTGACTTTTGAAGAAAAAAAGACATTGGACTATGAATTAAAAATTTCAAAGCGCCAAAGCACACCCTACCAAAGATTTGGTCTATGGCTTGTTTTTGCTTTAGGAATTTTTTATTTTATTGCTGATTTTTTTTACAAAAAATTAAGCCTTAAGAGAAAAACCTTCTTTTAGTAATTCATGTAAACGAATAAAGCCAATAAATTTTCCTGACTCTAGCACCGGTAAAAGCTGAAGGCTGCGCCCATTTCCTTCCATTAACTCTAAAGCTTCAAATGCTAAGTTCTCTGGACCAATATGAACTGGGCTGGCATTCATAATTTCTTTGACTAAAGTTTTTAATCCAGCATTTTCTTTTGTGAAAGTGCGTCTAATATCGCCTTCAACTAAAATGCCTAAAAAATTATTTTTTTCGACAATGGCACATCCACCAACTGGAAATTTAGTCATAAGCAAAATAACATCTTGAAGACTTTGCTCTGGAGTTAAGAGCGGACAAAGTGATTCTTTAATCATGAGATCTTTAACTTTCATACGTAGTGATTTTCCTAGAATTCCTCCAGGGTGATTGACTGCAAAACCTTCTTTAGAAATTCCAGTTAAGGCTTCATAGAGCACGGCCATAGAATCTCCCATGGCAAGAGCAAGTGTCGAACTCGTTGTTGGTGCTTGATTATTTAGACAGGCTTCTTTTTCGACAGAACAATCAAAAACAATTCCACACTGATCACCGATGGGTGATGTGCTGGCTCCAATTAAGCCGATGCATTGCTCTTTTTTGGTAGCAAGAAAAGGAAGCAATTTTAAAATCTCTTCTGTTGTGCCGGACTTACTTAGAAAGACAATGGCATCAGATTTACGGACACGTCCTAAATCTCCATGGAGGGCTTCAGTGGGATGCAAGTAAAATGAAGGAAGCCCTAGAGATGTAAAAGTGGAAGCACATTTTTGGGCAATGATTCCAGACTTGCCAACTCCACAAAAAATCAATGCTGATTCCGAAGCTTGTAATTCTTGAAAAAGTTTAACTAATTTTTCAACTTCCAAAGCCCCAGCACTCTCCAAGAGGGTTGCCGCATGCTCAAGTGCACTCGCTTCTAGTCTTAGGACATTTGCCATTGTTTTGGTGTGGGCCATAGATTCCTTGTTTCAATTAACTTTGTCTTATTTTTAATCTTCGTTACAATGTATTTAAGATGATAAAAAGTTTTTTACAACTAATAAAGATTTCTTTCTTGGCATTAATAACTAGTTCCCTGTTATCAGGCTGTTCTTCTTATGAAAACTTTAAGCAAGTCAGTGAAGATTTGGAAATTCCTAGCCAAGTCTACCGCGCCGACTATACAAAAGTTTGGCAAGAAGTTATGAAAATCACTAATAAATATGACCGCGAAATCTATAATCAAGAAGCAGGGGTGATTAAAACCCGTTGGATTGACAACACTTTAGAACTAAACTTTGCCGATTCTTTCGGCTCTAACGACTCCGTCAAGTCAGCTCAATTTAAACTCATTATCAATGTGGTCAAAGGCTACCGAGGTAATAAAGAAGTTTGTAAGGTTACAGTATTTAGACGCCAAAGAATTGAACAAGATTTTCTGCAAGGCTGGAAAGTTATTCGTAGCGATGGCATTTTGGAAAAAGCTATACTTTATAGACTAGAGAGAGCACTTAGTATCGAGTCGAAACTTCAGGAAATTGAAGACAAGAAAAGTAAAGAAGCCGAAAAGAATTTTTGATTTAATTGATAATGGTATTTTGAGCTACTTTACTCCAAAACATTCTTTTAATTTTCAATTCACCATTAGGAGATTTTCGTCCAGTAATTTTTGTTAAGGATTGATCCATTTCATTAAAAATATCGTTATAGCGGTCTTTTTGGATCATCTTTAAGAGAGGGCTGCGGGCCTCTTCGAATTTTAAATCACCAACAGTCGAAATGACAGATTTTATAATATTTGATCGTTTACTCTTAAATTCCTTTCCGTTCATTCTTGGCTGATAATAATTTTTTTTGTCGTATAACATGGCCCATACTTCTGGAGCTGAAGAAGTAATATTTAGCAAACGTATATTTTCCAATGCCTGGCTTCGCACAATAAATGAATTATCTGCCAAAAGAGCTGAATAGTTTGGTCCATAATTTTTTTGTTTTAAGGCAAGCATCGTCTTTAAACTGGCCATTCTTAAAACCCAATTAGGGTGCTTAAAAAATTTGACTAAAAAAGGAGCAGACTTATCACCGACAATTTGTCCTAGTAAAAATGTAGCTACCCAGCGATTTTTATCAGGGTATTTTCCATTTTTCATAACTTCCATAAGAGCTTCGACAGACTTTGGACCGTATTTGAGTGTCTCATCCTTTAGTAGAGCTATCTGATTTTTATCGCTGTAATTCAATGAATATTTCTGCAAAAGTGCATCTTTGACGACATCAGAATTAATTGAAGCATTAAGCGAAAAAGAAAAAACAAGGGACGATAAAAAACTCATTTTTAGAGAGTTAAAAGTTAAAAATTTCATAAAACTCTCCTGAAAACTAGCCCAACATTTTTTCAAACTCAGACAATAATTCTTCTGCGGATTTTTGCTCGCCCTCAACGACTGGAATATCATCGCTTATATCTGCCGCTGGGGCAGCTTTTGGAGGAGCTTTACTTTCAGCGATGGCTTTAGCCATTTCTGCTTCTAAGTCTACTTCTTCCTCTATTATAGGTTCAGCAGGCTTAGGTATAGAAACCTCAGAAGCTTTGGTCGCAGGGGCACCACGCTTAAGTGCTGCAAGCTCTGCTTTGAGTTGATCATTTTCTTGTTGAAGTCTTTTTAAATTTGCTAAATCTTCTTCGATAATTTCATATTCTTTCAATCTCTCTTTTAATTCATTGCGCTCGTTGGTCACTGCACTCAATTGACTTTGTAGAGCAGCATCTCCCCCACTAGCTGCTTTGGCAGCAGCTAATTGAGATTGCAAAGTGCTTATCTCTTTCTTTAATCCATCAGAATCAGCACTATTGCCTTTACTAGAAGAGAGCTCTTGCACTCTTTTTTCTAAATCGGTTATTTGCTTTGTTCTATCATTTAATTTTAATGATAAAGAAGCTATCTCAGCATTCTTTTGATTAACTTCTTCAGACGAAGACCCTATTCCAATATTCATTGAACTCGGCAGATCTCCAACCGGAACAACTGATGGGATTCCATTACCCATATCCAAGCCTCCACCTCTAAAGAGAGAAGACTTTAGTGAGGTTGAATTTTGGATAATTGAATCAAGATAATTTTTTACAACACTTGCAGGAATTTCATGCGTGAGTTGATGAAATTTTTTACGATTGTAAAACCAATAAGCAATGATTCCAGCCATGGTTATTAGCAGCAGCATGCTGAAGACGGTTATTGTCTCATCTGTAAATTTTGTAAGAATCAAACGTAATGTTTCTGACACGGTTCCCTTCCTAGGATAGTCTAATAGCAATCATAATAAATTATAAACACTTAGAAAAATTTGACAAGGTCTCTGAATGCAGAGGCGCTCTTGCCGCTAAAATTGTTTCTTGAAAGGGATGAAAATCTTGACCTGAATAATCAGTTACTACCACTCCAGCCTCTAGACAAATTAATCCAGCAGCAGCAACATCCCATGCAGCTAAGCCTCGCTCCCAAAAACAATCAAAAATCCCTTTTGCCACATAACAAAGATCTAAAGCTGCACTTCCCATTCTTCTAATGCCTCTAGATTTTCCAATCATATTTTTAAAAAGGGTAAACTCACCTTCAAAAACAGGACCCTTTTCAGTCGTGAAGCCCGTCACCAGTAGTGAATTTTTTAACATTTTTTTATTCGAGGATTTTTTAAGTGAAAGTGGTTTTTTATTTTTTTGGAAGAGATTGACAAATTTACTTCCTTGGCCACGAATAGAATAAAAACAATCTCCATTGGCCGGACGGAGCACTACACCAACAACCGGGGCTCCAAAATGAACTAAGGAAATGCAGACTCCAAAATAATCAAGTCCATTTAAAAAATTATTTGTCCCATCTAATGGATCGATGATCCAAACCCATTCTTTTTCTTTTAAAAACTCATACCGCGACATTTCGCCATTGAATTCTTTGAAGGCACTTTCTTCTGCTAAAATAAAATGGTCTGGGTATTTTTTTTTAATTCCCTTGATAATTAATTTTTCAGACTGGAGATCGGCATTGCTTGCTATCCCCTGGGCTACCTTAACAGTAATCTTTAGCGCTGATAATTTACTTTGCTTTTTTAATAAGTATTGACCAGCTAAGCTTGCTAGGCTTAATGAAAGTTTTAAGGCTTCTGCCAACTTTACTTTTTTATTTGTAGCTTTACTGATATTGTTAGTCTTCGTAGTCACTTTCACTTTCTTGGAAATTTTCATCTTCTTCATACTCTTCATTGTCTTGTGTTTGTTCAACATATTCTTTCATAGGAACTTTATAAGATTCTTCAAACCAATGTCCCAAGTCTATCATCTTACAACGTTCACTGCAGAAGGGACGAGATTCCGATTCATAATATAAGAAACTTGCTCTACATTGTGGGCATTGAACTTTAAGCAATTTATTCATAATAATTCACCATAAATTCCAAAAGATTTGATGATCAGATTAAAGTGAGAATTGCTTCGTTGAAAGGTTTTTTCTTCTAATTGTGTCACAAAACGAATGCCTCTAACAGAATTAGTTAACCAAATTTCATTTGCAGCAAAAAGCGTTGATCTTGAAAAACATTCTTCCTCAACTTTTAATCCGAATTCAGGCAACATATCGATTAAATTTTTTTTCAAAATTCCTTCTAATACCATTGAAGAGCTTGGAGGTGTTAAGATCTTGTTATCAGCCGTAACAATAAAAATATTTGATGAGCTAGCCTCTGTAACCATTTCACTAGTATCTAAAAAGAGTACATCATCAAAATGGCGTGATTTTGCGAGCAAAATTTCCAAATCAGCATCTAAGTAATTTGAAGACTTTAAAAAAGCTGGATTTAATCCTAGGCTTTTTCTTTTTTGTGCAACTGCTAACTTTAGGTGATCAATTCCTTGCTCTAATACTTTTTTCTCGAGGTGAATAGAATCATCAAAAATAGTGACTCTTAAGTAAAAATTCCCAACCATTTCAGCACAAGAATTGATGACAACTTCAGTGACTTGCTGATGCTTATGATTCCACCCGATTTGTGGGAATAGAAAGTCAGCTCCTTGCAAGAGTCTTTTGATATGATCTTCTAGAAAAAGAATTCTGCCGCCATAGATAATAAGTGAAGTAAAAACCTCATGCCCCCGCTTTAGGGAGTTGATTTGGTAGTACTTTGCCACGTCGTCTGGTATTAGTTTCATGCTGTTTAATCTGGCCCCTTTCAGTATATAAGTGTAGCTTTAAGGTTGAAGAATTGCCAATGAGAAAAGGAAAGGTTTATGAATTCTAAAAATTCAATTGTCATTGTTGGATTTGGTTCGCAAGCTCGCGCCTGGGCACTTAATTTAAGAGACTCGCTAGTCCCATTTAAAATTGCCTTGCAACCCCAAAGTTCTAGTTTAAAAAAAGTTCAAGAACTAGGATTTGAATCTATTAGCTTAGAGAGCGCAGAACTTTCAAATAATTCAATATTTCTCGTGCTTATTCCAGATGATTTGCATCTTTCATTTTTTAAAAAAAATGAAAGTTTTTTTAAAGATGGCTCGCATTTTATATATGCTCATGGCTTTAGTGTTTCAAAAGAAAAACTTAATATTATTTATGCTCGTTTTAGACATTCATTGCTGGCTCCTAAAGCAATCGCAAGTGACGTCCGATTTCAATATGAAACAAAAGGTAAAATTGGCGCCGCTTATTATGCCCAAACAGATGAATCCGAAAAAGAGTTAAAAGTATTGGCTGCCCATTTAGGTTTTACTGCCTTATATAAAAGTCACTTTGACGAAGAATGCATGGCCGATCTTTTTTCTGAACAATCTCTTCTGTGCTCACTAATTCCCTATGCTTCACTAAAATCTTATAATTTACTTAGATCCAATGGTGTCTCTGCCGAAGTTGCTTTCATGGAATGCTATTTGGAATTAAAATCCATCTCTGGAGCGTTTGTGACTTTAGGCCCTGAGGCTTTTTTCAACCTTATTTCCCCAAACGCCCTAATTGGCTCTCAAAAAGGTCGCCATCTTTTGCTAGATAAGGACTTTGATCGAAGACTTGAGCAAATTCTGATTGATATAAAAAATAAACAGTTCTATAAAGAAGTTGAAGTTGATTCTAAGACCTTAAGACAACAAGTTTTAGATGAATGGAGCAAAGAGGAGCTTTCACAAACTTTCCTCAAACTAAAAGCAGAGTTAATCGTATGACGTATTTAAATTCAAAAACAAACACTAAACTAAATACCAAATTAAACACAAGACAAATCCGTTGTTTTAAAAAAGTAAGCTCCAATCGCTCAATGCAAATGCTGACTTGCTACGATTTTCAAACGGCTCAGCTGCTTGATGAAACTTCACTCGACCTCATTTTAGTTGGCGATAGTTTAGGAAACGTGGTTTTGGGTTACGATCATACAATTGAAGTCAGTGTAGACACCATGTCGCTTTTTTCAAAAGCTGTTAAAAAAGGTGCTCCCAATAAATTCGTAATAGCTGATCTTCCTTTTGGCAGTTACGCAACAATGGAGCTTGGATTAGCCAATTCAATTAAACTTTTTCAACAAAGTGGTGTCGAAGCATTAAAGCTCGAAGGTGCTTTTGCGTTTCAATTAGATCTCATTTTAAGGCTTACCCAAATTGGGATACCAGTTATGGGGCATATCGGACTTACACCTCAATCGGTTCATGAGCAGGGGGGATTTTACACTCATGGTAAAGATGAAAGTTCAAAAGATCGTTTGCTTAAAGAAGCTCTAGCACTTGAAAAAGCTGGTTGCTTTTCAATTGTTCTTGAGTGCGTAGAAGAAAAATGGGCAAAAAAAATTACCGAACATTTAAACATTCCTACAATCGGAATTGGCTCAGGGACTCATACCGATGGACAAGTCTTAGTGATTAATGACCTTCTCCATCTGGGCAGAAATGATCCTCCCAAATTCTGTAAGCCTATAGCTAATTTATACAAGACTAAAAAACAATTGCTAAACGATTATTTAAAATAAATGCGCTTAATAACAATTGATAATGGAAATTCAAATCCACATGTAGGTATTTTTCAGAACGAAAAATTAATAAAAGTAATTCCCTTAAAAGAATACTCTCAATTAGCAGACGACTATCTTCTCGTCTCGGATGTAGGTTCTCCACTTTCTTTAAAAGCCAGTTTTGATTTAAAAAAAATTCGCCACACTAAAGAAAATCCAAAATTTTTAGACATGCCTGTTCAGTACAGTGAGACATTAGGAGATGACCGATTATTTTTAGCTTATTTCATATTCAAAAACTTAAAATCTAAAGAAGCTGTCCTGGCCATTGATGCTGGAACATTTATCACTATGGATTTGATCAATGAAAAAGGTTTCCAGGGTGGATTTATTTTCCCTGGAGAAAAAACTTTTTTGAATAGTTATCAGAAAGGATCAAAACTTCCAGTTGTTGATCAAAGAGTTGCCCTCGAGAATGCCTTTGCCCTATCAACTGAAGAAGCAATTTTTGGAGCCTTGAATATTTATTTGGATTCGATTCTAGAGACTGTTATAAAAAAGGCAGCTCCCGCAAGGATTATTATCACTGGAGGGAGCCATGAGATTATTGAAAATAAAATTTTAAATCTTAATTTAGTAAATCAACTTGAGTCGGATCCTCACTTAATACACCGAGCACTTGCTTTGATATATCAACGTTATCTTCGTTCAAAAGAATGACGAGTTCAGATGGAATTTCAACTGCACGATATTTTTTTCCATTAGTCGTTCTGATCCAATATCCCTTCACTAATTTTTCTTCAACAACCATCCTAATCGGCTTTAAGCTAATAATATGATCGAGATTTATAAGAAGTGTTTCAAAAACGTTATCAACTGACTGACCGTCTTTGGGTGAAACTATTTTAAATCTTTGTAGGGCCATGTAATCCTCTCTCATTCATGTGAACTTTTTTCTATTTTTAGAGTATAGTCTCTCTTAAAAAAGTTAAAAGGTAGGCTGTAGAAATTACAGATTATCTTTGTGGATAACCCGAAGTCTTAAAGCTGTGAAAAGAGTGATCATCAGGGGAAGAAAAAAGCCATAGAACTTAAAATTGATAAATAATAAAGCGGAAATAAAAGAGCCGATGACAAAAGACCAGAAAATTCCAAAACGACACCACGTTGCAAAGTGCTCTCGATTACGAAAATCCCTTCTCATTGTCCACATTCGAACCAGCCCAATACCAAAATCAGTTGTAGTTCCAGTCAGATGAGTGGTGCGAATAACTGCCCCAGAAGCTGAGGCAATAACGGCATTTTGTAATCCACAGGTAAATGATAAAATGAATAATAATAAATAATCCTTACCAGTAGTTAATGACTCTCCGAATTCACCTAAAAAACCCATTATTCCAAGAAGTGCGAGTACTAGAATATTTACAAAGATAATTGAAAACACAAAAGCGTAACGAGGAGTTGAGTTCTTAATTCTTTGTCTCTCCACATTCCAGGCAGAAATCATTACTCCCATTAAAAAAAAGAGAGGAACTAAAATCATACCAAACATGGTCGTCCATTCTGCTTTTGCTCCGGCCACGCCGGCAAGAGTCGCAAAGCCAGTGACATGAGAGACGAAGCGGTGAACAGCTAAGTAGCCAGCAGTATTTAAGGCACCACCTTGAAAAGCTAAAAGAAACCAAATAAAAAAGTTTTTCGGGTTATACAAGGCATCTTGGTCTTTAAACATAGACTAATTATTACCATGCTCTTTTCAAATGAAAAGCCTTAATTGTATAGTCACTTTATGCAAGATTTTGACTTTCAAGACTACAACCTTCGCTTCGGCGGTATCGCCAGACTCTATGGCGTAGAGGGCTTAAATAAACTTCTTTCGGCCCATGTCTTAGTTGTTGGCATAGGTGGAGTTGGCACATGGGCAGCAGAGGCCTTAGCCCGCTCTGGTGTAGGCTCGATCACCCTAGTTGATCTCGATGATATTTGTATCACAAATACCAATCGTCAAATTCATGCGATGAATGGGCTAATTGGAAAAATGAAAGTTCATGCTATTTCATCTAGGATTATGGCCATTAATCCACAATGCAAAGTGACTGCAATTGAAGATTATTTCACTGCAGCTACTTCCGAGAAAATTCTTGAAACTCATTATACTTTCGTGATTGATGCCATCGATAGTCTTCAAAATAAATGTGTGCTAGCAGCTGCTTGCAAAGATAAATCTCTTCCCTTGATCGTCACTGGAGGTGCCGCTGGAAAAAGAAATCCGACGATGATCAAAATTGATGATTTAGGTTTAGCTTGCAATGATTCACTTTTATTTTCTCTAAGAAAAAGACTTCGCCAAGAATTTTCATTTCCTTCAGCGGCAGGATTCACTCGGAGCAAAAAACAACGCTTTAATATCGCCTGTGTTTACTCAACTGAAGAGCCTATGTATCCAAAGTCCGATGGATCGGTCTGCAATAAACCTGAAGCCAGTGAAAATTTAAAACTAGATTGTGAGACAGGTATGGGATCTGTGACTCATCTCACTGGAACTTTTGGTTTTATGGCCGCAAGTTTTGTGATTGAGCAAATCGTACTTTAGTTTGCTACTTTCTTCTTAGCCGCTAAATCCTTAGCTTCATCTTGAAATGTCTCCATCAAATCTTTAAAATAATTTTCATAAACTTGATTATTTAACTCTCGAGGTGAATACTTACTGGGAGTTTTAGGCCCAAAGCGTTTAGCTTCTGTATCAAAAATTCTCATATTTTTACCGGAATCATATTTTTTCATTTCCTGATACCATTTCTCTACTGGAATAGCTTTTCCCATAATTGGATCAATGGCAATCCATTCTCCCTTGCTATTGCGAACCATCGTTGCCACGTGATATCTCCAACTACTCGTTCCTGTTTCCAAGTCACCAACGGCCCATATTTTTCGCACAGAACTTTTATCAGCTCCATTCAAAAGCGCTTTAATATGAGCAGTGGTCGCTCTCCCAAAACAATACCCCATGCCCCTATTCATTTTATCGTAATTATTCACATATGATAAGGAAGCCACTGGATGATCGGCGACATCACGATAAAGTTTTTGAATATCAGCATCGCTTAAGCCAACCTTTCTTTTACTAGACTTTGGATCAAATGGAATACTTTTAAGTGAATCAAGAATTTGAGCATTATCTGCCTTGCTCGTAGCTGGTGTTCCCCTACTAATTTTAAATAAGTTACTCTCCAACTCGTGATCTAAGAAATCTATTTCAACAGCTTTCTTTTTCAAGGATATTTTTAAACCATTGAATTTTTCCGAATCAAGTGCTGTGCTGATAGCTGTTCTTATTTTTAATAATATTGCTTCTGTTGTTGCACTGGCCATTACTCCAGCCGTCAAATAATTAAGTAACACGCCTCCGCCAATAGTCCCTATCACCTGACAAGCAAGTTTTGTTTTCACTACTGGATCAAGTGAATCAAAACTCTTGTAGAGTTTGCGAGATTCTTGTTCAAAATCACTAAAAAATTTCTGAGTCACATCCCATAATTTTGTCGTACTTTCCCAATATTTTTTTCCAGACTCAATAGGACTTGTTATAAACTCTCCGACTCCCTTAGATGCCCCAATGACAAATCCGCCACTGCCATCCCAAGCTCCTTTAATGGCACTCATCGTACAGCCAGTAATATACTGAATAGGGGAAGACTCACCTGCTAGCGATTTGCCAAAATTTACCAAATGATCCAAATTTCCCTCAGCTACTTTTTGAGTCCGATCGCAATTGACCATATCCAAGGCATAAGCTTTAGACATAACAAGATCTGCAGGAGAAAAACTCTCTCTTACTACTTTTTTATCTGCGTTTAAATTATTTTTTAATCTCGTAAAAATATCGAAGGCATTTTCACTGTTTTTAGTCTTAACAAAAACGGCAATCCAAATTCCATTTGATGATTGAAAATGAGAAAGATAACCATCTAGCATCGGCATTGATTTCTCAAGCATCTCTTTATGGTTTGGAACAACTCCTGCTTTAATAAAAATGACGGTGTTTCCTAGATCTCCGCTATAAATTCGGTCGATGCTCGCAAGCGATGCTTTGGTAACACTTAAACCTTCCGGCAAAAATACCTGATTGAGCTCAAGTTCTTCAAAAAATAAATCCAAATGAGTAAGTGCTTTAGAAATATTTTTTTTTACGCCTAAATAATTTTGAACACTGTATTTGAAATTAGGTCTATCATTGATATCTACTTGTGCAAAAGCATGAGGTATTAAAATTATGAGTAATAAAAAAAATCCTATTATTTTATACATGGGTGTCCTCTATTGCCTTAATTATCATTAAGCCCTGCCCGATAAGCATCGTAGAGAATATCTTCGCGCTTTTTTTCATTGGCACTTTTAATCGATCCAAAACTTGTAACAGTAACAGGGCTCACTCCACAAAATTCTAAAGTGGCTTTTTTCATCATATTAAGGGCCGGATGAAAATACGCTAGATATAGCCAAATAACTGGAGCGTCACTAGTCATCAATAAGCGAGCACTCCTGCCTATTAATAGTTTATCCCAATTCGGAGAATTTTCCCGGTATTTAAAAGCAAAATCTGGTAAAAAAACTCGGTCAATAAAGCCCTTTAAAATTGCTGGTGGCGCAGACCACCAAACAGGAAACACAAATACAATATGATTAGCCCATTTAATTAGTCTCTGAGCTTCAATTAAATCAGGCTCTAGGAATTGCTTTTGTTTAAAGCCACTTCGAAGAATTGGATCATACTTGAGTTCTCCTAGATTTAATCTAGCTACGTCTCCCCCTTTTTCCAAGGCTCCTTTTTCATAAGAATCTGCAAGGGCCATACAAAAAGAATCTCTATCTGGATGACCTAAAATGATCAGCGTTCTCATTTTATAGCCTTGTCTCCATGAAGCTTGTGCAAGATTTTTTTGGCAATCGTCGGCATAACATATTGATCGATACGCTCGTTTAATACGGCAAGTTCTCTGATAAGCGTGGAAGAAATTGTGGCAAAATGAGGTTTAGCAAAAAGACAAATAGTTTCTAAGTCCTTACTAATTCCTCTATTTCCGACAGAGAGTTCTAATTCCATCTGGTAATCTGAAGAATTGCGCAGACCTCTAAGCAGGAACTGAGCACCTTTTTCTTCTGCAAAACGAGCAATAGTACCTTCGTGAGCGCAAATTTCAACATTCTTTAATTTATAATAATCAACGTAAGCCCGCATCATTTCGAGGCGCTCCTCCAAAGTGAACATATAGCTTTTGTGTGGGTTCGTTGCAGCGACCCAGATAATCTTATCGAAGTGATTTGCCGCCCTCATCATAATATCGGCGTGTCCCCAAGTCGGTGGATTGGCGCTGATGGGATAGACTACAATTTTTTCACTCATCTCTTTCTCTCTGGTGTATTTTCTCCTCTATTATACACTTTATAAAAAGAATTCCTAGTGTTAGACTTTTGACTTCAAAAGCGGACAAATAACGGTTCATTAACCAGGATTTTTTATGACAGATTACAACTTCAAAGACATCGAACCCAAGTGGCAAAAGTATTGGGACGACAACAAAACTTTTAAAACAGAAAACGACTTCAAAAAACCAAAATACTACGCCCTCGATATGTTCCCTTTTCCCTCTGGCGATGGTTTACATGTCGGCCATCCAGAAGGTTATACAGCAACTGATATTATGTCTCGCTACAAAAGAATGCTTGGCTTTAATGTCCTTCACCCAATGGGTTGGGATTCATTTGGTTTACCTGCTGAAAACTACGCGATGAAAACGGGAACACATCCCGATATCACAACTAAAAAAAATATCGCAACTTTTACTCGTCAATTAAAATCCCTTGGATTTTCTTATGACTGGGACCGCGAAGTCGCCACATCAAATGTCGATTACTATAAGTGGACGCAGTGGATATTCGTCCAACTCTACAATAAGGGTCTTGCCTATGAAGATGAAATCAATGTTAACTGGTGTCCCAATTTAAAAACAGTACTTGCTAACGAAGAAGTGGTCGATGGAAAATCGGAAGTGGGAGGTCATCCAGTTATTCAGAAAAAAATGAATCAATGGATGCTTAAAATTACCGAATATGCCGAAAGACTTTTAGTCGATCTCGAGCTTGTTGACTGGCCAGATTCTATTAAAGAAATGCAGCGCAATTGGATTGGAAAATCAGAGGGTGCAACTGTAAATTTTAAAGTTAAAAATTCTAGTGAGGCTATAGAGGTTTTTACGACTCGTCCCGATACTCTTTTTGGGGCTACTTATATGGTTATCTCTCCGGAGCATCCACTTGTAGTAAAACTTACGACTACAGAAAATAAATCAGCTGTTGAAAACTATCAAAAAACTTGTCTTGCTAAAAATGATTTAGAGAGAACTGAACTCAATAAAGATAAATCTGGTGTCTTCACTGGAAGTTTTGCTATCAATCCCGCCAATAATAAAGAAATTCCTATTTGGATAGCTGACTATGTGCTAATGAGCTACGGGACTGGGGCCATCATGTCTGTCCCTGCTCACGATGAGCGCGATTATGAATTCGCCAAAAAATTTAATCTGCCCATCATTGCAGTTTTAGAAGGTGGTGATATTGAAAATGCTCCACATACCGGTGATGGCAGTCATATTAATTCTGATTTTTTAAATGGTCTCAATAAAGCTCAAGCTGTCTCTAAAATGATTAGTTGGCTTGAAGAAAAAAAATTAGGAACAAAAAAAGTAAACTACAAACTTCGCGATTGGATTTTTTCTCGCCAAAGATACTGGGGAGAACCATTCCCACTTTTGAAGTATGAAGATGGTACAGTTCGAATTCTTGAAGCTGATGAACTCCCAGTTGCTCTTCCTGAATTAGAAAAATTTGAACCCTCTGGTACTGGAGAATCTCCACTAGCACACGCAACAGAGTGGTTGCATGTTATCGATCCAAAAAATGGAAAAAAAGCAATAAGAGAAACAAACACAATGCCAAACTGGGCAGGTTCATGTTGGTACTATCTTCGTTTTTGTGATCCAAAAAATGAAAAAGAACCTTGGAATGCCGACATAGAAAAATACTGGATGCCGGTTGATCTATACGTTGGAGGAGCAGAGCATGCCGTTCTCCATTTATTATACGCACGTTTTTGGCACAAGGTTTTATTTGACCTAGGCTTTGTTTCAACAAAAGAGCCGTTCCAAAAATTAGTCAATCAAGGACTGATCTTGGCAAGTGATGGCGAGAAGATGAGTAAGTCTCGCGGAAATGTTGTCAATCCTGATAGCGTGGTCAATGAATACGGAGGTGACTCACTTCGCTTGTATGAAATGTTTATGGGTCCACTTGAAAAAGTAAAACCCTGGAAAGAAGATGGGGTTAAAGGGGTTTTCAATTTCTTAAATCGTGCTTTTAGATTTTTTGCTGATCCCACACACATTTCAACAACTAAAGCTGAATCCGCAGAAACTCTAAAAATTCTTCACAAGACAATTAAAAAAGTAACTTCTGATTATGACAATATGAGATTTAATACGGCAATTTCAACGCTGATGATTTTTACCAACCACTGCTATAAAGTGGGTTCAGTGAGTAAAGAAACTGCAGAAATATTTACTAAACTTCTCTCTCCCATGGCTCCACACACCGGTGAAGAAATGTGGGAAATTTTAGGACATAAAAAGACTCTTGCTTACGAAGCATGGCCTTCTTTCAATGAAGATTTGGCTAAAGACGATTTAATCACGGTTGCTATTCAGGTTAACGGCAAGCTTCGCGCGACTTTAGAAGTTGATTTAGAAATCACTCAAGAAGACATTCTTGCAATGGCCAAAGCCGATGAAAATGTTGCCAAGAATTTAATGGGGACTATTGTTAAAGAAATTTATGTTCCGGGAAAAATTGTTAATTTCGTAGTGAAAGGATAAGGAAATAAAATGACAAAAAATTTTTATATAACAACAGCGATTGATTACCCTAACGGAAACCCTCATATGGGACATGCCCTTGAAAAAATAGCTAGCGATGCTTATGCTCGCTGGTATAAGTTTTTGGGATACAATTCGTATTTTATGACAGGCACAGATGAAAATGGACAAAAATTAATTGAGTCCGCAAAAGCTTTGGGGCAAGATACCCAAACCTTTGTCGATGAGAACTCATTAAAGTTTAAAAAACTTTGCAAAGATTTAAATATTTCCAATAATGATTTTATCCGCACTACCCAAAAGCGCCATCATGATGTTTGTACAGAACTTTGGAAAAAACTAGAAACTAAAGGTGATATTTATTTTGGTGTTTACTCAGGTCAATATTGCTTAGCTTGTGAATCTTTTTATACAGAGACCCAAGCTCCAGAAAATATTTGTCCTGCTCACAACACTAAACTTTCACTTAAAGAAGAAGAAGGTTACTTCTTCAAAATGAGTGCCTACCAAGATTGGATCATTGCCCATATTAAAACTCATCCAACTTTTATAGTCCCTCATTCTTCATTTAATGAAATGCTCTCTCGCATTGAAGGTGATAAATTAAGAGATCTTCCAATCTCTCGTCCCAATGAGAACTGGGGAATTCCAGTTCCAGGAAATTCAAAATTTGTGATGTACACTTGGTTTGATGCACTCATTAATTATTACTCTGCTGTTGCCCATACAGAACAAGAAAAATTCTGGCCAGCGTCCATGCATGTTATCGGAAAAGACATTGCTTGGTTTCATACTATTATTTGGCCAATCATGCTTCATGCAGCAGGCCTTCCCTTGCCTTCTCAAGTTTATGTTCACGGAATGATCCTGGCAGAAGATGGTAAAAAAATGAGTAAGTCATTAAATAACGTCGTTGATCCTAATGACATGCTCGCCAAATATTCGCTAGATAGTTTTCGCTATTATTTACTTCGTGCAATCCCGGCGCACGGAGATGGAAAATTTTCGGAAAAGGAGCTCATTGAAAAACATAATTCTGAATTAGGTAATAGTTACGGAAATCTTATTATGAGAGTTTTAAAACTCTATTTAAAAGATAATGCTCCAACTCTCGAAAGCACGGGTGTGACTCAAGAAGTATTTTTTGATGATTGCTTTCAAAAAATGAAAGATCATATGGAAGCTCGCGAACACAACAAAGCCCTTGAAGCGCTTTGGGAAGGAGTAAACAGCATGAATCAATATGTTAATGTAAAAGAGCCTTGGAAATTAAAAGAAGATAAGGTGGCTTTAAAGCAAGTTGTCTATAATTGCGTGTACTCAATTCATGTCATTTCTGTCTTACTTTCATCTTTTCTTCCCGATACGGCAGCTAAAGCCCTCGCTCCATTGGGAGTTGAATTGACTGGATATGAGAGCGTAAAATTTGGCAGCAGCACTTATCACTTAAGTGAGCCAACTCCACTCTTTCCTAAAATCGAAATACCAAAAGTTTAATATCTGACAAATTCAGCGTCTTCAAGGATTTCTATGGAGACGCCATTTATTATTGTCACTTTTTAATCTCTAAGTTGATCTAAGCTCACTCATTTATGAAAATTGTTTAGCAGTAAAAAAGTGAATTAAGCACTTATTTTTGAATACATTTTAAAGTT
>CANFNL010000045.1 GCA_947448205.1 Bacteriovoracaceae bacterium | reverse complement strand
TTTAACTATGCTGATAAATATCATGTTATTTATTGTCGCAACATGCTTTCTTCACAATTGATTGATAATCGAGCTTCAATTATTGCCAACTTGCACATGAGTCTTAAAGATAATGGTATTTTAATTTTAGGTGTTGATGAAAAATACGATGAGCTGAGCTCCAAGTTTAATCTTATTGAGCAGGATGGTTATTGTTATTATGAAAAGAAATAAATTTCAAGATAACTGGTATAAAAAAGCTTCTTCGATATTTATAACGGCTAAAAGTGCATCGTGAACTAAAAATGGTCCTATCTTGTTTCTTGATATCTCAAAAAAGAATTCATTGATTAAATCTTTCGTCTCGAGAGCCTGATTGTCTATAAAAAATTTCTTGTTAGATAATTTTGAAAGAAGCTCCCAGTTTTTTATAGCTCCCTCCGAAATAATGGATAGCCGATCTTTAGGCTTAAGCTTTAAATTTAACGGCTGATCTAAGCTGAGCATTTCTCCCTGGTAAAACAGATAAGATGTGCCTCTTAAGGTAAATGTCGCTTGTAAGGTTTTGAGGTTTAAATTCATCAAACAATAGGAAAGTTCTGCTTTATTTTCATTGGCAAAATGATTAATCACTTTTTCAAATTTTTCCGTGAGCATTTTCAAATCAGGATTTTTAGAATACTCTTTTAATGATTCAATTTCTCCAAGTATTAACGACGAGAGCAAATACGAATTACTTCCAGCTTGGATGAATAGAATTTCTTGCTCATTGTGAATAATTTCAAAAAACTCTCCTCCAGTTTTCTCACCCGCCATAAATTTACTAGAAATACTCACACCCTTTAATTGATCAACTCTCACTTTCACCAAACGCTCATGGAGTTCTTTAATTCTCCCGAGCTCACTTTTGGTGAATTCATAAATTTTATTAATATCATTAGAGAGTTGCTCAAGTCTTACGCCACTTTTTGAGAAATGAAGATTTAAATAATTTTTCAAAATAGGTACATTATATTCAATTTCTTGGGAGAGATCGATAAAGCCAAATATCTTATCGAAATTATTTTTCAACTCCCCGACTATTTTGAAATCTTTTCTACTATTGAGAGCCACGATTAATTTCAATTCTCGAGCTTCAATAATTCTCGTCAGGGTTTCGATTTGCTCACTTTCTACAACTAAGATCAAAGCTGATTTTGTAGAAGTCTCCTTAAGGGAATCATTCTCCCAAACACTTAGCACAATTTCTCTTTCAACTTCTTTAGTTAATCTTTTTAAATACTCATCGATTATAAGACCTGGCTTACCTAGGCGAATGCACTCAATTGAACTCATAAATCACCCTCTATGTTCTAATATTTTAAAATAAGTAGAGAAAAAGAGATATTTAAAAATAAATTGCCTCTTTCGATTGGCACACTCTAAGGTCACAGTTTGACCATATCACCCTGTTATCTCGTAAATATTAATTCTTATTAAAGTCTGAATGAGAAATATCCGATACTAAAGCGAAGAGGTTATTAATACCGCTATGGAAGTTTAGATTAATGTCCAAAAAGAATAACTTATACCAACTTTCGGCAATAAAGGAGAATCGCGAGCGACTGAAAGCTGCTGCTACTTTTAATTTATCGCCGCTAGAACTTGTTCAAAAAGAATATTTCGAGTTAGTGGTTAAAACTGTCTTGAGCGCTCTTAAGTGTAAAGATAATTATACTTGGGGACATTCATTGCGAGTGGCATATTTTTGCGTATCCGTTGGTCGAGAAATGGGCTTTTCGGATAAAGAAATTTATGAACTAGAGGTCTCAGCGCTATTTCATGATATTGGAAAAATAGGAGTCCCTGATTCTGTTTTACTTAAACCGTCTCGCTTAACAGATAAAGAATTTCTAGAAATGAAGCTGCATCCAAATAAGTCTTATGAAATTTTGGCAGAGTTTCCCATTTTTCAAAAAATGGCCATAAATGCAAAATATCACCATGAGCGCTTTGATGGACGTGGATACCCAGACGGATTAAAGGGCGATGATATCCCCTTGTTCTCTCGTATAATTCTTATTTCTGATACTTTTGATGCAATGACTTCTACACGTCCTTACCGTAAAGGACTTCCCTTTGATGTAGCCTTTGCAGAGCTTAAAGAATTTGCTGGAACTCAATTTGATCCACAAATTGTAGATAAATTTATTGCTTGTATGACTAAAGAACAAAATAAGAATGAAGCTACTTTTAATTTACAAATCATCCAGGGCGATTTCAAAAAAAATGCAGCTTAGTTTTAATCACAAAACTTAGTTTCTTTGTTTGTTGAAATATTATATTTTTGTATGATGGCACAATCATCATCTGTAGAGTAAACATTCTGTATAACGCATTCACTTGGCTTGCCATTTGATTTGTTCCACTTCATATTTTTATTGCAAGCAAGATAGCCAATCTTGTCGACACAGGCCCAATGCTTTTCCTTACAATTATAGACCAAACCTCTTCCCATTTGGTCATAAGAAGGGGGAGCTGTATAGGGTCCTTCATCAGAGATTTTGGCCTCTAAATTTTCATTTTTTGAAGGTGTCGCTAACTTACTAACGCCGTCAATATTATCAATTAACTTATCGATATTTTCATCTACTGATTTTTGACTAACCTTGACTTCTGCTACTTCAGAAGGAGATTGTTGGGATGGTTTAGTTTCTTTAGGTTCAACGGCTTCCACTTTTGGAGCTTCTTCTTTTGCCACTATTTCTTCCGTTTTTTTATCTATAATATTAATATTTTCAATCGGTGGTTTATCAGTTTTAGCTTCACTTTTTTCTTCTACTTTTGCTTCTACAACTGCTTCAATTTTAGGTTCGATATTGGGTTCGATATTGGGTTCAATCTTTTCCTCAACTTTTTCAGCAGGCTTAGTTTCATTTTTAGGCAATATTTTTTTTCGGGGCTTATGATTTTTTTGAGCTACAACTGGCACGTCAATGGATTGATCTTCCTTAAAAAAAACTTCCGTAACAATCATGTATCCAAGTGCGATAATAATGATCACTCGTATGAGCATACTTATTTTTTTCTTTTTCTCCGCTTGAGCATCTGGCTCGCTCTCTGCCTCCTCATTACCAGCTGAGTCGTGACTCTCTTCGACGAACTCTTCAGAATATTCTTCTACTTCTTCGCTAGGAGATTCTTCATCTTCGCTCATTTTTTTGCGAAAATGATCTGGCAGTTTATTTTTTATATTGGTGGCGAGTTTATTAAACATATAAAACTATTATAAAGGATTTTTATGAAAGTCATAGATGATGGAATTATTAAGTACGATCGGTCAAATTTTACCCAATGTCCTCCTTTAGATATATCTGAATATTCTGATCTGGAATTTTGGCGAAAGGAGCTCTTTAAGTTAAATCTCATCGGAGAATACCCTAATGATCATGTCGGATTTGGTAATGTTTCAGAATTTATTGACTTTCATCAATTTCATCAATCACTTCAACCCCAGTTTTTAATAACAGGTACTCAAACTGGAAAATATCCAGAGCTCGATGGTCGTTATTATACTCGTGTACTTGATTATGATATAGAAGAATTAAAAATTAAAGTAATGGGTCCTATTGAAGCTTCGAGTGAAGCTCTCACTCACGCTGCTATTTATTCAGGCAATTTAAATATAAAGGCAATTTTCCATATCCATTCTGCAGCGATATGGAATGGTATGATCCAAGATAAAGCGGATCATACCTGTGCAACAATTCCTTATGGCACAGTAGAAATGGCACATGCTACTCAAAAATGTATTAAGTCAAAAGATGCCGGCAGTTTTTGTATGCGTGGACACGAAGATGGTGTAGTTGCTTATGGCCGTTCATTAGATGAAGCAGGAAAACTGATCTTAGAGCTTTATAAAAAATATGTTTCTTAAAATTTAATAGCAACGAAAAAAAGATTGGAAATTATTTCCTTCAGGGGAAATCTTTATCCAATTACTATCAAGTGGGTTTTCTTTCAAACTTTTGGAAGTTTCTATTCTCCATTGAATATATTCTGATTTGTTAAATTTTTTTGCAAGGCTATTAATCACTAATCCCATCGTTTTTCTGTAATTAACTTCTACCAAGCTATAAAGTTTTAAATTACCTTGCTCACTATCGCGATATATAAATGAATCTATCTGTATATTCCCAACAGCTCCTAGCCTTAAATACAATTTTGCAATTTCTAAAGTATTGGCCTCTAGTTCATCGAGAGAGTAAGAGTAATTTTTATAAATATATTTTTTGAATTTTTGAAGATTACTTGCCCCTAAACCTCCTCGAAAGCCCCCCTGTGGCGAATTGAAATTCTCAACCATGAAAAATGATTTTATTTCTCCATCTTCAACTATATAAGTTGAACCAATATCAAATAATCGATCATAAACGGGTTCTAATAAATATTTCTCTGTTATTTTTTCAGCGAGTCTATCTTCATCAATATGTTCGCTGTCAATTTGAAAATGTCCCCGGCCACTAAAACTGTAGGGATGCTTAATTATCCATTTTTTTTTGGTAGGAAATTTTCTTAGATGGGCATACACCTCTTCTATAGATTCAACAATAGCACCTTCCCAAAAACCCCATGAATTTTTCTTAGCCAATTCAGCAGATGTAAGCTTGGAATTTAGAAGGATTTCTAGTTGGCGATCATGATGATTTCCCCACCATTTTAAATAGACTTGGCAATTTGGCTCAAACTCAGGAATAAAGAAACCTAGACTTTTGAGTTTGGACAAATATTTTTCATCATAATTTTTGTAATTTTTTAATGCTGCTTCTTCTTTATTTATTATAAAGAAAACATATTCAAATTCTCTGATGACTTTTTTATTGGTTTTAGAATTTTCATTGTAATTTAAATCAAAAAGAGAGGCTTCATAATCTAAATCAACTTTAAACACATTCTTTTGAATCTTAATAAATTAACCTACCAGCTTTTTCGATTGGTAACTTTGAAGTCATCTCGAAAGTTTTCCAGATGATCAAGAAAAACTGAATCTAATCCTGCGCGCTCACGACAAGAGCGATCAAAATGTATTCCTTTAGCTCGGGCCGGAGTCATTACTCCTGGTAAGTGACTTGAATAATAGCTCCACAAGTCCTTATCAACTCTCCACTGATTTAACCAATGGGCTCCTAAGGCAACATGAGAAATTTCATCTTCATAAACTATTTTCATAATTTTAGCAGTCTCAAAGTCTTCAACTGCCAAAAAAGATTTTTCATAAAATTGAGCAAAATCTAAATTTGCTGATTCAAAGGTCATGGCCATGGTCGAATAAAAGTGGGAGGGAGTTTTAAGCTTATTCATTGATCGCCAAAAAAAATCATTCAGGGGGAAATCTCCTAATTCCAGGCCAAAATCTTTCATTCTCCCAAGGTAGAGCTTCAAATGCTTTTGCTCATCTTGAATGGTTTTAATTAAACCTTTTTTAAAGGATAGCATTTCTTTATTTGTATCTGGATAGATCAGCAGGGCTGCTGCCATCATTTCAATTGCCAAAAGTTCATGATTGGCAAAAAAATGTAAGGCCAAAGCCTTTTTATCTTCGAGATGAAAACTGGTATTACGAGGAAATTTAACCTGTTCGTTATTAAATTTTAAGTGATTTGTGCGACCAGGATTATCAGGCAATTCAAAAATTTCGAGACATTCGACATAGTCTATATTTTTTAATGGGATCAATTTATCTTCTAATGTTGATCCCTCTAATAAAATTTTTGCGTATTCACGGTAATGCATAGTCGTCTTTAATTATTTCTTAGGTTTATTTTGAAATTTTCTTTTCTTAGAAGGTTTACCCTGTCTAAAATTATTATTTGTCGATCCAACCGCTGATGCAAGATTCGAAGTCCTCTCTCCAGGCTTTCCTGGAGGGCCTGAACGTCTTGGAAATGGACGTCTGGTAAATCTTCTTTGCTGAAAACATTGATCGCATATTGGAAACTTTGCACCATCAGGAAGTTTGCATCCACAACTAGAGCACGTTGGAGTAATCTTATCTGATAAAAGTGTATTTAATTTTTCTATTGCTTGAAGCTTATTTTCTAATAAATCTTTTTCTTCAAATTCAAAATTTTTATTATTAAAATGACGAGCTAACCACTGGAACAGCTCCACACACTTAATTGTTGTTTCTAAATAATCAATTTCGTTAGAATTATAGTTAATATGTTCGTTTTTAATTGTATCGTTGATAACATATTTTTTCAAAATCCAAACATAGTATTGAACATGCTCTAAAAGTCCCAAATTTACAGGAGCACAAGCAAATCCAAAAATTTCGGGAGAACTTAAACGATTTTCATGATCGATATCTTCAACGGTTTCTGCCAGCTCAATCATTTCCTTCAAATCCACACAATAAAATGGTTTTGTAAAAGTCATCGTGTTAAAAAGTCGCAAAAATTCAGAGAGCTTCAAAATCGGCAAATTATTGGCAGAAAGAGCATTGTTTACCTTAGTAAAAATATCTAAGTCTGGACCAACCATACTTTGAGTTTGCTGCTCTAATACTGAATCAAGCGCATTTTGAATTTCAGAGAGACCTTCTTCCACTTTTTGCAAACACGTTACACTTCCCACTGGAAAGCGCTGAAATCTTCCGGCCCTGCCGGCAATTTGTTTTATTTCACTAACCGTTATCTGATGCTCTTGAGAATTGATATGTTTGGTGAGTGTAGAAAAGACAATACGCTTAATTGGTAAGTTCATACCCATGGAAATAGCATCAGTGCTGACGATCACATCGGTTAAGCCTTTATCAAATTTACGGGCTTGTTCACGTCGAACCTCTGGAGAGAGCATTCCATAAATAATAGAAACTTTAAATCCAACTTGTTCTAAATCATATTTATACTTGAGGGCATTTCGTCTTGAAAAAACAATAAGTGCATCACTTTTTTGAAGTTGAGATAAGGTTATTGGACGACTTTCAACTTCTAAGGCAGTCATGCGCTCATAAGTTTTAACAATGAGTTCATCACCACAGAGTTCAACAATTTGTCTAACTAACTCTAAAACTGATCCATCACCACAAACATGGACTTCAATCGCATGAAGATTGACCAAGGCACGAGTCCACGCCCAACCTCTTTGCTTATCAGTAATCATTTGAATTTCATCGATGACTGCGCAAGAAAATTCCTCTGAAAGTTTAGCCATTTCAATAGTTGATGAGTAATGAGTCGCATCTTCTATTTCAATAACCTCTTCACCTGTGAGTAAAGTGGTCTTTACTCCTTTGGTATTCATCGTATCGTATAATTCAGCGGCAAGAAGTCTCAAAGGCGCAAGGTAACAACCTTTACGGGCTTTTACCAGAGCTTCAATAGCATGATAGGTTTTTCCAGAATTAGTTGGCCCCATATGATAAATAATCTTACGTGGAATTTTTCTGGCATGGGAGTGAACCCAAAACTGACCAAGGTATTCTTGGAGAATATTAGAAGAAATATCTTTTCTTTTTAAAACCAAGATTGATTTAATTAATTTTTTAAATTCAACTTCAAGGAATTTTTCATTTCGCCAAATATTACTTGAGAGCTGTTTAAAAAATCTGGTGTACTCTTCATCGCTTACTAAATCAATTGAAAGACTCTGCTCTGAAAGAATTTTATGAAAATATAAAATGAGATTTTGAGAATGCCTTCTGGCAATTTCTCCTGGATAGGTAAAAGTCTCTTCACTTAAAACTTTAATTTGTGCTTCAAGGCGATTAAGAGAAGATTTTTTTAATTTAAATTGAACCTGTTGAAATTTTCTATCAAGAGTCCTTAAGAGATTTTGGTAATGTACGTTGACGTTTGTTACACTAGCATCAGTTTGGTTATTAATTTGCTCTTCAATTTTGGCTTTCGTATCATTGATGGCCTGAACACATTCATCATAAACCACTTCGCGAACTCTAGTTCTAAAATCAGCCAAGCAAGAAACACACTGACAAGAAAGTGCAGAAGATTTTAATTCGCTATTAAAATTTTCTTTAACTAAAGCTTGGGTCTCAATGTGGTTTTTTTCTTTTTCATCACTCCATTTTTTTAAAACCCCATAGTGAAGTTCTAGGACTGCTGGATTTAAACCACCATCTTGCCCAAAATAAAAAATTTCTTTTTCTGGCATCAAACAATCATCGGCAAAAATAAGTGAAACGACATTATCCCTTTGAAGAAATTCAAAAAAGTTAACATACTCTGTATTAAAAATTGATACCAGTGAAGGATTGCGTTTAAAATTATTCCAAAGAACTGTTTGAATTTTTTCAATAAAATTGAGTACAATTTCTGCATCTTCAACTGTTCTGAGATAATCATCGCTATCAGCAAAGGAGTGAATTTTTATGAGGGTTTTTCGTTCTGTATCTAAAAAATTGCGAATGCTTTGGTAATCTGGGAGAGAGGGAAAATCAGTCGTACTCACTAAAAGAATATCCTTTTTTATGTTTATACGACTAATTCTATCTCATTAATATCTATCGGTCTAATTTCTATAGTAAATCTCTAGCGATGATCCAATTCAACGACGTAAGCTAAAGCCATTTTAGCAAACTTTAAAGCATGAGAAGCGTTATTATTTGATACGCTTAAGGTATCGTTAGCAGTGTGAATTTTATGATTCATAGTATCCATAGTAGCTTCAAATGGCATTGAAGCTGGATAACCTTGAGTGTGCCACGAAGCATGATCTGAGCAGCCATATCCGCATTCATCGTAACCCCACTTAATTCCTGGGACGTAATGATCGATTATTGCTCCAACAAATTTATTTTGTTCCTCGTTAGTGTAATCTTTCATCAAAACAATATCTAGTGAGTCATTGCCTTTGAAATTGGTCATATCTAATTGCATTACACCTACAACATTAGCATTCTTCTTTTTAAAATCCTTAGCGATCTCTTTTGATCCTAACAAGCCAACTTCTTCAGCAGCATAGGCCATAAATTTTAATGTTTTTTGAGGCTGATAAGAATTATCCATCAAAACGCGAACGACTTCGGTAATTGTTGAAATCCCAGAGGCATTATCATCGGATCCAGGAGCTCTTGCCGTTTGCCCACCCATATAACCATTAATTGAATCTTGGTGCCCACCCAATATGATTGTTTCAGCTGATTTACCTTTAATTGTTAAAATAATCGATGGTTGATCCCAGCTTGAATGTTGAAAATATTCAACTGTGGCATCACTTCTGTTTTTTACAAGCTTAGCCCAAGTGTCTTTAATAAAAGCTGCTGATTTCTTTCCATAATCCCCTTTGTAGTAACGGTTTTGAAACGTCGATAGTTGAGTAATGGTAGCGAGAATATTGGCCGCTTCAGTTTGGGCGATCATTGGAGTAACAATAGCATCTTGGTCAATTTTATAATCAATAAAAGAATTTTTTTGAGCAAAAAGCTGTTCGCTATGCGTGTTTAAAAGACTCTCGGCTTCATTGGCATTATCGTGCAACATGAAACCGCCACAACGCTTGAAGTTTTTATGCATAAGCATTGATAGCCAAGGAAGAGCATCTTCGTCAATTTTAATAACACTAATCCCATCGCGAGATTCAACTTCTTCAACTCTTTTGCCGAATTTCTTTTGGGTAAAACTAAGGGCATCGGAATCTATAGAAATAAAAACTTTTTTATCCTCAATTGCACTAACAGAATTTGTTGCTAATGTTGAAAATAAAAAAGCACTGATAAAAAATGTAGATAAAGTTTTAGTTACCATTGTATACTTTTCCTGGTTAGAGAGACAAATCATCCTTGATTATTTAATTGTCAGGAATTTATTAAGATTTGTCCATTTATCTATCCTTTTCTCTTCTTACTTCTTAGAATCAAAATAGTTTTGTCTATTAATTATTCCGGAGAGCGTTGCAATGATCTCAACATGGCTTACCCAGACTTTTGATATTAAATATCCCATCATAATGGCCCCGATGTTTTTAGTAACAAATAATCAAATGCTCATTGAATCCTATAAAAATGGAATAATAGGCTGTATTCCTTCGCTAAATTATCGCTCTCCAGAAGAATTTGAAGCAGCTATGAAAGAATTAAAAACAGAATGCTCGGGGAAATTTGGAGTTAACTTAATAGTAAATAAGTCCAATATTCATTTAAAAAAACATCTTGAAGTCCTCTCTCGTAATCCTCCTGCTTTCGTCATTACATCCCTTGGATCCCCCGAAGATACTATCAAAATCCTCAAACCCAAGGGCGTAAAGATTTTTTGTGATGTGGTAGATGTCGAGTATGCGCTAAAAGTTGAAAAACTTGGAGCTGATGCACTGATTGCGGTTAACTCAGGTGCTGGAGGCCACGCAGGAAATATTGCAACATCCATTTTGGTGCCAATGCTTAAAGCTCATTGCAAAATTCCCGTAATCTCCGCTGGTGGGGTGGGGACTGGGGCCGGTCTATTATCAACTCTGGCTTTAGGCGCTGAGGGTGTATCAATTGGATCACCCTTTATTGCGACCGTAGAATCTGGCGTTTCGGATGATTACAAAAATGCCGTTGTCGACTATGGAGCTGAAGACATTGTGATGACCACAAAAATTTCTGGATCAAAGTGCTCAGTTATTCAAACTCCCTACGTTAAAAAAATTGGAACTGATCAAAATATTATAGAGTCCTTTTTAAGTCATAATAAAACAGCTAAAAAATATGTCAAAATGCTCACCTATTACAAGGGAATGAAAGCAGTTGAAAAAGCAGCTTTTGCAGCAACCTATAAAACGGTTTGGGTGGCAGGTCCTTCAATTGAATTTATACATAAAATCGATACTACCAAAAATATTATCGAGAGAATTATTTCTGAATACAAAATTGCTTTTGAAGATTTATGCAAAAGAAACCAGCATTCTTAAAAATTCCAATTTTTTTTAATCATTTGAATCAATATTTCACGCTTTATGCTCGCTTTAATAGGTAAGAAGCTCACTACTTTTGAAATTTTGAATTTTACCGCATTACTCTTTATACTATTGGTAGGAGTTGGTTAAATGTCAAATGGTACAAAAAACCTTACTGAGAAAACAATGAATTCATTTCGCCTTTTTCTCAACCTAGTGCTTATCTGTAGTCTTACTATGGGAGCAAAAACTCATTTCTCTACGAAAAAAACGATTGATAAAAGCGAGAGTAACTTACTGGTTTTAAAATCTAAAAAAGAATTAAATGACAAGAAATTATCGCCCTTGAGAAAATACACTTTAGCAATTTTAGCGGCCAGAGAGTTAAGGCAGATTCATCAAAATGAGAAGGCGCTCAATTTTTATCAAATAGCAAAAGATATTAAGGTCGAAGAAAACAAAATTGAAATAACTCAGGCCTTATCCAAGCAGAACTTAGTTAATCCCAAAAGTGATAGCTCACTATTTTTTTTCGAAGTAAATTTAAAAACATTGCTGAAAAACAAGCAATATGACCGTGCAATTTTGAGTATAAACCCAGAGGCATTAGCCTCTCTAGGCAATAAACATTACCGCGTAGTTTATGATTTATTAAATGCGAAAATAAAAAAAAGAAATGTTAAGAAATTATATTGCTTTGACGACTATCAAAAAAGTCCTGACGATTATCACTACACTAATTTACTCTGTGATTTTTTACAAGACCACTTACGCGATGACAAATACGAAAGTGATCATATAAAAATTCTCGAGGAGTATTTTTTCAAACACGATTTGCAAGAGCGCTACTTACTCCAGTTCGCTAAAGACCTAAAATCTAACTTCTAATACTTATTACCAGATCTTTTTACACGGGAAAGAAAAAAATTATTTTAATTTAATTTCAATTGCCATTTTGTTTTATAATGATTTTATGAAATCAAATCAATCAATTCACCAAGATCAGTACATGATCACCATAGATTCTATATACTGCCTTCATCGAGCTGGAGACCATCAAACCGCTCGGACTTTATCAATGGATGGCAGTAAAGAATTTTCTAATTCCAGTTTATATCTTAATATATTAAAAATGATTGAACTCATTGGTAATTATGAAGAAAACAAACTAAACCTGGCTCACTTTGATGAATTAGAAAGTCAGTTGATTAAACCATTAGAAGCTCCCGGATATGAACTCTATTTAGGTTGGTTGTATTTCCTTAAAGGATATGGCAGAAAAAATCATTCAGACTTAAATTCAGCTGCCATATATTTCAAAAAAAACAATTATTACATTGAGCTCTATGAAGTTATATACTGGATAAATGCCTTTAAATTTTTAGAGTTAGATGAAGATATCAACTGCTTTTTGCGACTACACCCAGTTAAATCCATTTATTCAAAAATAATGGGTAATAATTTTTATAAAGATGAATTATTACCTCGTACTCAACTCCAAAAAAACCAGGCAAGAAGTTGGATGCCAGATGAGGATACACTTGATGGAGGTTCAGATACTGCAGAGAGTGAAGATAGTTTTGATTCTTGGGTCATAGAAAAAAATAGTATTTCGCCTACACAATATAGGAATTTAAAAATAAAAGATGAAAATTATCTCGATATTTATTCCGGCTTAATAAATGACCGCGGCGAATTTATTTTTTTGTTATTAAGTGAACTCAATTGCCTATCTCTACTTATTGCTACTCAATACACTGGGGTATCTTCTTGCGATATTGGTGAATTTCTTGGCAAGTCTCCAAAAGAATCCGAGATTATCATTGAAACGATAAAACAATTGGGCATACCTATAAAAAAACTACAGAACCTCTATTTTTTAAATTGGGAGAATAAGCCTAAAATCATTATCCCTCGAACACTTAAAGTTTTAGGACTGTATGAATTTGTAAGAAAACAAAAAACAATTTTTTCAAAAAATGAACTCATTGATATTTTACAACTTACTCAATTTGGAGCTGAATCATTGATGAAAAAATGGGCTTTGGCCGGGCATATCCGCCCTGTGGAAAATACTAGCAACTGGAAATTTCAAAAAATTTAACCTATGGTCGAAGATAGTATTTTTCAGTGCTATTAGGCTCACTTTTTTTGATAAATAATCTCTTCTCAGCATCTATTCCCATCAGCACGAGAAACACATCCCCCAAAATCGCTCTCGAGGCATAATAGCTATGCCCAAGCTCTCCTATAGAGGGAGCATCAATTAACCCCACATTGATTGAGTCGATATTTTCAGAAAATGTGCATGCCCCTAGCCTTTCAGATTTATTATAAGTTTCAGAAGCCATTAGCGCTTTGTCGTTATAAGAGCAATACAAAGTTATTCTTCTACTTATCTCTTTAATATTATCAATATATTTTAAAAACTCATTTGCTTCAAAATCTGGAGCATTTAAAATTAGCTCATTGATAACTGATTTGTGATTATTCGAAACACTTATTTCTTTAAGCGCAGGAAGAACAACTTGATGCCCCATAGAGTGGGCTAATAAATTTATTTTAATATCATTAATGCTTAGTTCAGTTAGAAATTTTTTAAATGATTCAATTGAGGCTTTAGCATTTTTCAAATTACTTTCATAGGTTTTGGTAATCATTTTATCATCAAAAAAACCATCTCCTGCTCCAGCAGGCCAGGAAAAAAGAATAACTGGTCCCTGGTATTTAATATCAAATGCTATTTGAGCTGCTCGCAAAATTGCATCTTCATACTTAACATTAAATCCATGAACAAAAACCAAAGGGATCTTTTTGGTTTTCTTCAAGTACTCCATCAGCTCACTAGACTGTAGTATTTTTGAATTCAGAATCTTAAAAAAATTATGAGAGGACTGTCTATTATCTCTCGTTAAATTATACTGACCTGTAGAGTGGTTTTTTGGCACATTTATTTTACAGACCCCATACCTGGTTGCTAAATCCATTTCGACTCCAAAATTATTATTGGAGCAACCAAAATTTTTACCTTTAAGTTTTCTGTCAGTTACAACTATTACATCTACCGATCGAGTATCCGTAAAATCTTCTTTATAAAAATTATTCCATAAAGGCTTCATGGACATTTGAAATTCATCATCGATACTTTGAAATGGCAAAACGACCACTGCTTCTTCGGATTTAATTTTATTTACCTTGTCAATTTTGGGTAAATTAACAGGAGGCTGGCTTGGCTGAATTGGTGCTTTGACTCCAGTTGAGCAAGCTACTAAAAGCAGCGATCCTAAAAAAAGAAATCTTAAAGCAGTGGTAGAGAACATTATTTCACCAGCCCTGCTCTTCTTAAAAGTGCATCTGGGTTTGGCTCCTTTCCTCTAAATGCCACGTAGAGCTTCATTGGATGCTCACTTCCACCTCGAGATAAGATATTTTCTTTAAATGCATTGGCAACTTCTCGACTAAAAATTCCTTTTTCTTTGAAAAATTCAAAGGCATCTGCATCTAAAACTTCGGCCCATTTATAAGAGTAGTATCCTGCAGAGTAACCACCTTGAAAAATATGGGAAAATGCTGTTGATATGCTGGTTCCTTTTACCGCTGGTAAGAAGTCCATTTTTCCCATAGTCTGCGTTTCAAAATCTTCGATACTTTTGATATGACTTGGATCAATTGAATGCCAGGCCATATCTACACTTGCAAAACTCAATTGGCGAAGTGTAGCTCTTCCTTCTAAAAAGGATGATGAATCTTTTAACTTTTTAATTAGTTCGGCAGGAATTTTTTCTCCGGTTTCAAAATGCTCTGCAAATAAATCCAAACAATCTTTTTCGTAAGCCCAATTTTCTAAAACTTGTGAGGGAAGTTCCACAAAATCCCAGTAGACATTTGTTCCAGAAAGCGATTCGTAAGTTGTATTGGCAAGCATTCCATGAAGAGCATGTCCAAATTCATGAAAAAGAGTAGTCACTTCATCAAAACCAAGAAGGGAAGGCTTTGTAGGAGTTGGTTTAGTAAAATTGCAAACGATGGCAATGTGAGGTCTAGCATTTACTCCATTGGCTATTTTTTGACCACGAAAACTAGTCATCCAAGCCCCATTGCGTTTTCCTGCTCTAGGATGAAAATCAGCATAAAAAACGGCCAAGTGATTATTTTTTTCATCAAGGACTTCATACGTTTTTACGTCTGGGTGGTAGACCGGAATATCAGTTCGAATGTTAAAAGTAAGACCATAAAGATTTTTAGCAACTTGAAACACACCATCGATGACTTTTTCTAATTTAAAGTAAGGACGTAAAAGTTCGTCATTAACTTGAAATTTCTCGTTCTTAAGCTTTTCGGCATAATACATATTATCCCATTTTTGATAATCAGAAAGTCCATCGATTTTTTTTGCGTAACTTTTTAACTCTTCTGTTTCTTTTATCGCCGCTTCAGTTGCGTGATTTACAATATTGTCGATGAAGCTCATTACGGTTTGAGGATTAGAAGCCATTCGTTCTTCTAAAACAAAATGAGCGTGAGAATCGTAGCCTAAAAGTTTTGCTTTTTTATACCTCAAGTTGGCAATCGACTTTACAATTTCCTGATTGTCGAGTTCATCGCCTTTAAAGCCTTTTGTAGAATTAGCTAAAAAAAGTTTTTTGCGAAGTTCGCGATTAGAAGAATATGTAAGAAAAGGAATTACACTGGGATAAGCGAGAGTGAAGGCCCATTTTCCTTCTTGGCCTTTTTCTTTTGCTGTCAAAGCTGCTGCCTCAATAACATCAGCCGGAAGTCCAGCTAAGTCTTCGGCCCTATCTAAAATCATAACGAAATCATTTGTTTCTTTAAGGACATTATCTCCAAAACTTAGACTCAGGGCCGAAAGTTGCTTTGAGATATCACGCAAAATATCCTTATCAGAATCATTTAATAAAGCACCATTTCTGACAAAACTTTTATAACTTTTTTCCAAAAGCATCAATTGTTCATTATTTAAATTAAATTTTTCTTTATTGTCCCAGACATCCTTAATTTTTGAAAACAAAGCCAAATCAAGGCTTATATCATTTCCGTATTCAGTTAAAATAGGTGAAATTTCTTTTGCCAGTTCTTGAAGTTCATCATTGGTTTCTGCACCATGAAGATTAAAAAAGATTCCTGAAATTAATTCAACTTCGGGACTTGCGTCTTCTAGCGCCTCTACTACATTGGCAAAACTAGCTGGTGCAGTATTATTTTTTATTTCTTCAATTCTTTTTTTTGCCATTAGAATGGCTTCTTTTATTGCAGGTAAAAAATCTTGAGGCTTGATTTCATCAAATGGTACTGTTTCAAATGGCGTATTAAATTTTTGCAGTAAGATATTCATAATATTTCTCCTTCATATCTCTATTCTATTTCTTATAAAGTTTGGAAATCTGTCGAATAAAAAAAACTTCACACTATTTGCTTGTTAAATGGCTATCGCCTTTTTGATGATGAATAAATTCATCACAAGTTGTATAAGCACAAAGATCGAGAGTCGTTTTAAATTGAAAAGATTTTGGTAGTTGCCCTAATTTTTCAAGATCTTCGCAAGTACATGCAAGAGTTTTCATGAAATTAAAAAACTTTTCACTCGTTTTTGGACTCATTAAATGCTCCATCTGACAGGAATCATTTTGGGCCGTTTCTTCATCGACTCCCACAAAATCCTTCAAAAAATAATAAAGCAGAGTTCGAGAAGAAAGTATGCGATGAACTTCTTCATGGCCAAGTTCAGTTAGTACCACAAATTTGCAATCTTCTTCTTCGCGAATTAATTCTTTTTTCTTTAGATTATTAAGCATAGTCGAGACAGATCCCTTCGTAAGATCTAAGTCTTTGGCAATATCAGTAACTCGTGCAAATCCTCGGTTTTCTTTTAATTTATGGATAGTTAAAAGATAATGAACCATAGAATGTGACAAGTCGTTATCATGGGTCTCTTTCATTGGTTGCACCAGCTGATTGTTTGGGTTTTCATACACAAATTTGTACCAACGAATAAGATTCCCGTAAAGGGAGAAGAGCTAATTTGGAGCCTAAAAATGCCCTAAAAGCGAGGCGATGAATTTTGACACTAGCTTCTCCGAGTGCTCTCCTATCCTATTGATTTAATTTACACATTCTTTGATCATTTTTGCCCAATAAAGCACTCTGGCATTCATCTGCTAAAATAGTTGAATTATGAATACTAAAAAATTAATTTTGCTTCTTTTGCTTTTTATTTCCACACAAGTACTTCTGGCCCAAAGTACGACATCCACTAATGTGACTACCGATGAGACAAATCTGAACAAACAACTTTTGGAGAATGCTGCTCAATCAAAAAAAATTCTCGACGCTCAAACTCCTCAACTAAACGAGAGAGCCGCTCAAGGATTTGGAGCTACGGCCACAACAAATGCTTCGCTAACGAATCTCACTGACCAACAAAAACAACTTAAAGATAATTACGTTGATCAAGCTCAAGCTAATCGCATTTTTCAAGAAAAATGCGTAGGAGAAATGGCCCAAGCTTGCCGCGGTGATGTTGTCGATCACAAGACTTTAGGAATGAATCCAATCTTAATTAAAGTCGCCACTCAAATGTATGCCACCATGAATGCTATGGGAGATTTCCTTCCTATTTCTTCTGGCGGAAAAAACAAAGATACAACCTCAACTGTTAAAGACGAAAAACCTACTGACTATTGTAAATTTATTCCCGTTGCCACAGAACTCTACGCTCAATTTGCCCAATCTGCGGCCGTTCAAGATATCGAGAAAAAAACCAACGATCTCTCGACTCCAAATGGTGGGGGAACTTCACAAAAAGACTCTTTGCTTAAAGCTGCTAAAAGCCATGACTCTAGAGCAAAAAATGCCCAAATCCAAGCGGCCGGATGGTATGGAGGGGCTGCTTGCTACGCCCTAAAAGCTGCTTCAGGAGCCTTTGCAACAGACACTGCTCTAATTGTAAAACTGGGAGCTAGTGCTTTTCTTGGAACTTTTTACCAAGCAGAAGTTGCGGCCAATAATGACTATGCAAAAAAAACGCGCGATATCGCTAACTCGCTTCCCGGAAAAGGGGCTTGTAATCCGATTTCAGAAAATGCCTGCTATTGTGCTGAGCCTGAGCATGAAAATGACACTAATTTTTGTAAAACCCAAATTGCTGCCAGAGCTGCTGCAGCTTCCAACATTGTTCGAGTAGCCTGTACTGATGATAAATTAAAAATTGATCCAACCTGCGCTTGCGATAAATCGGGAACATGTTTTGATAAAACACTTGAAAATCTTGGTGGTGGGGATATCCAATTTGGATCAGGCTTTGGCAGCTCCCCTTTTAAACCTCTTGCCTCACTCGCTCGTGGAAAACTTGAATCAGGATCAATTGCGCAAAGTGCTGCTTACTCTTCAGCAATTGCTAATAGGGCCTTGCGTGATTTAGCAGGTAAAGTAACGTTAGCAAATAATAGCTTAAGCCCTTCTCAAAAAGAAATAGCCGAAGGCCTTATTTCTAAAGGTCTACCTGGTGATTTAGCTAAATTGATGGCGCAAAATTCTCCTTCTCCAAGTGAGATCGCCCTTGCCAAAACTAAATTAGGTGAAAGCGGCAATTACAATGGTGCAACTTATGCTTCAACTAAATCCAATGTCCTAGATTTCTCTGGAGGAAATGGCCTTGGTGTTGGTGGAAGTAAGGTGGATAAGAAAAATGGAATTGAAGACTTTCTTGGAAAATTAAATCCTAACAAGGGCGGGACAACAAATTCTAAAGTTTTAGAATTTGCTC
>CANFNL010000044.1 GCA_947448205.1 Bacteriovoracaceae bacterium | reverse complement strand
GATTTTTAGGATCAAGACGATACTCACCACCAAGGCCATAGGCCTGTCTCAAAAAAGAATTTTTAGAGAGATTATATTTTGCATCTTGGTAGAAATTAACTTCAGATAAATATGAAAATGCTTGCACGTTAAAATTATCAGAAACATTAACTCCAAAAGTTCCAAGAAAACCAGGACTGGCCTTAGATAGGGCATTTATATGTGAATTTTGGTAGGGAGTAGAATTAGAAGATAATACTTTCATCCAAGAAACTTGCGGAGCGACTCTTATGAAAATATATTGCTCTTGGGCGTTTGCTTGTTCGGCTTGAGACACTTGACTTATTGAACGCGAAATTTTGGATGTATCGCTTGTGACTAATAACGAAGAAGAAGGAGTTATTTGGTTATTTACAAAAGGATCATTTTTATTTGTTAAAACAATTTTCTCTTCATTGTTTATTATTGAAATCTTTATTTTTTCGCCAGGGAAAATTTTAGCTCCAGGACGCTTACTTATAAAATGATTGAGCTTCAGTGTTTTTTTTAGTTCACCTAATTTTCCATAAATATGATCAGAATTTAAATGGTATAAAATATTTGAAAGACTATCACCTCTCTTAACTGTATAAAGAAATTCACCGGCCGAAACTTTAAAGCTTATTGAGGCTAAAATTAAAATACTAATGTACCAATTTCTTAGTGACATTAAATAAGACCCACTGTTTATTTAGTAAATTCACTGATATTTATTTTACTTCACAGAAGGAAATTCTCAAAAATTAGTAATAATTGTAGTTTTTGCCTATTTTTTAATAACTTCCACTGATAACTATAGAGTTTTACTGAGGGAAATTTATGGCGTTTCCCATTAGAAATTAACACTGCCAATTTAGTTAGCCTGTCTTTTGCAAATCCCTTGAATTATTATGAGCTTGAGAATAATCCTATTAAAATGGTCAAGATATCAAAAGTTAAATCAAAAAAATAAATAAGGCCTAAAGAGAGACCATACGAGAGACCATACGAGAGAGCATAAACTGATCACTATTTAGACACTTCAAAATAAGATGTTTAAAAAAAAGACATAACTAATATTAATAAATCCCTAATTTGATTAAATCATTATCAGGCATAAGTTTTGCTTATTAAAAAGCTAAAATATTAAACCTGGATGAAGAAATGTTATTTCAAAAGTCCTTTAGAAAAACTTGCCAATTATTATTACTTCTATTATTAGCAGCAGCGTGTAGTAGCAAGGTTGAAAAAGCAACAGATAGTGCCAATGCAACTTTCTTTGTAGATAGTATCAATGGCTCAAGTGTTGTCTCTAAAGTAGATCCTAACTACGCTATTCCCAAGGCGCGACTTTATAATTTTAAAACCTGCCTTAAGGATATTCTCCAAGCGAAATCAATAATAGGTCAATCGTTCAAAATTGATGGAGGAGATACACAAAAAATCATTTCATCAGATGAGCAAGGGTGCTTAAATTGGAGCGAAACAATTGAATATAATTTCTTAAGCCAATCAAGCTTTATTAAAATGAGAAGGAAAATTAGTGCCAATGGTATTCATAAAGGTTCAAGTGAAATTGAATTAATTTTAAATCCTTGGTCTCATGGAGAAGAAGCTACTGGTGTAATAGATCCAAGCAAGAATTCAATTTCATCTCCCGTAACTGAAGTTTCAAGTTTACATGAAATATCAAGCATAAATGCCCTAGAGTCGAGATCTCCCCTATGGGCCATTGCTCCAAGAGTAACAGTTTTACAAAATGAGTTTAATTCTAATGGAGCTTCAATGCTCTTAAAGTTTCAAACCAAACTATCGGTAGTGCTCTTAAGCTCAACATTACAAAAAAACCAATACCCCATTAATAGCGGAAAATTTAATTTCGAAATGTTTCTTTATAATTCTATTATAGATAACGGCGTTGAAAAAATTATACCAATTGCCAACTCAATCCAAAAAGAAATTAGCTTTAATCAAGAAACATTGATTGCGGAATTTCCTTTCAATCTCACACTATTGCCAAACAAGGGATCTATCTTGATGGGAATGAGAATTTCTCCAAGCGGAAATGACATTGGTCTGGAGCCTTTTGAAGGTGTCTTTATGCTTTCAGATAATGCAAATATTAAAGTCGATAGTACACCTTCTTTAATGCCAAATTTATCATTTTCACAACTTGTGCAAAAAATGGAAAACAAAGTTGCAGAAAATAAAAAAGCAATAGAACAAGTGAAGCCAGGGCTAGAAATAGAAAAGCTAGATATTAAGTTCTTCAAAATGGGCTCAGAGAGCACAACTGACCGACAAGTATTCTTCACGGTAAAAGCTTGTCTAAAAAATAATCTCGATGGTCATCAGATGCGAGATGAAGTTTTTATGATTAAGACAATATCAGATAAGAAAGGCTTATCTTTAAAGTCTGACCAAGGTGGCTGTGTAAGTTGGGATGATTTTATTTGGCACAAGTTTTTCGGTAAAGAACATTTTATAAAATCATCAATAAATATTTCAAGTGGAACCTACAGTCTTAATGAAAACATCTCGATTGTATTAAATCCTTGGGATACAGGCTCAAACTTCGCAAGAGATGGCAGATTTGTAGAAGATCTAGGATCGTTGAATATAAATCCGTCAAATGAAAAACCTCAAATATCCATTAATAATTACGGATTTTCTGTCTCTGGTTATGGATATGATATTAATAACAATCTTGATTTAAGTCTTATAAAAAATGGAACACTTTCATTAAGTGCAAAAGTAATAAATCACTCATCGCTGGCAAGTGGAAGAATGGGTAGTGATAGCCTAAGAGATGGTCAATATTTATTAAAATGGGCCGTAGTAACAACTGATGCCGATCAAAAATTTGATTCATTAATAAGCAATGGTCAGAAAATTGTAAGTGTTGTTGGTGGAGACATTAATACTAACGTTGGATTTAAGGTTAGTGCTTTTGAAAAGCTTAACTTGCGCTCTCGTTTGATCGTTGGGCTCTATACCGTTAATGATGACAAACTTAAAAAAGGTATTATTGAAATTGATCGCGCTAGTGGGCTTGAGGCAACTCCTCACATGGCAACAATTATTTTAAATAACGACCAAGACTCTCAAAAGATGCAAATCCTAAATAATAATTTGTCATTGGGCAACGGTGATGTCTTTGACTTAATTGCGAGCAAAACACCTAAGACAACAACCGATTTCACTGGTCAATTTTTAAAAGGGCAAAATATTGCAAAAATCAATCTTGCAATTGAGAAAGAATCTCAATTTCTTAGAGATGGATTGGCCAATCCCAATAAGTATATTACGTTAACTCAGAATCCTAGTTATTATCATGAGGCTAATCAGAAGCCGGTCATTAGTAGTACGTCATTAATTGAATTTGCAAAAACTGGAAAACTATCAGCTGAGCTCTCGATGAAATTTTGTGCCTTTTGGTTTTCTGACTATATCGAGCGTGTCAGTGGTGATTCAAAAAATTCGGCAATTTTATCAGACATGAAGCCAGTTTTAATTCAGTCGTGTATTGAAACTTCTCGGAGAGATCCTAGTCGATTTTTTTCAATTGATAAAAAAATAATGATTAAAAAGATAGGAGATTATAAATATAAATCTGGAACAACTACAAATTTTAGTGTTGGTAATAATTTTAATGTCGCCAAGGGTGAAGCTAAAACTAAGTCATCTAGTGTTTCATGGTCAACACGCTTAGGATTATCTTTTGATGTGCTCAGCATTTTTAAGATTGGTACGGATGTAAGTTATTCACTTTCATCTACCAAAGCAAATTCAGAATCAATAACCAACTCCGCTCAAGTTAATGCTTCAACTTACCTGTTTTTACAAACTAATACCTTTGACTTAGTGATTACTTCCTATGAAGAATGTACAGTGATTAAATTGAACCCAGAACTTTTTGTTGGAAAAAATGCAAGGTTTGCTGGAGTGTGGAATACAGAAGCTTCTGCTGCAAAAATTGTAAAAGTTGCGACAAGTGGACTCTTCTTGTGCACGGGAGTTAATAATAATTCACCGATAACAAAACAAGAAAATTATTATTTAGTTTCTCAAGATACAAGTTTTAACAATGGTCAACAAGATGGGCACGACTTAAATAACCGCCAGCTGTTTATGACTTTTAGGGGACAAAGTGATTTGGTTAACTTTCTAAATCTTATTCAAAGCTCGGTGAAGTTGCCAGGTAGTGCTAATTCTTTTGAGTCATCGACCACTGGAACAAAAACCAGCTTGGTAAAGAGTTTTTATGTCTTACCAAGCTGGCCGGGTGCTTACTCAGATTTTTAATTAAGAAGCAAGTTTAAATTTATTTTTAGGATCTGCTACACCTTTTAAGGTGAACTTTTTAACCATTAAGTTTAGCTTTTCACTTGTAGCACCGAGTTCTTTTGAGAGCTCAATGTTTTCTTTAACAATTGTATTAGAGTAAAGTGAAGAATCATTAACCTTTTTAGAACCTACACCAATGAGATCTGCTTCTTTTACCGAGTAACCGATAAGTTCAGCGAATTGATCTGTAGTTGCAAATTGCTCTTCTGTAGCACTAGCAACCACTCGTGAAGCACTGTTGATTGATTCCATAAGCTCGTTTACTTTTAATATTGATTTAGAAAGCTCTTGAGAATTCGACTTAATCGTCATTACCTTATTAGTTATTTCATCTGCTGCTTGGGCTGATTGTCTTGCAAGTTCCTTAACTTCGTTGGCAACCACGGCAAACCCTTTTCCAGCTTCCCCTGCTCTTGCAGCTTCAATCGTAGCGTTTAGAGCAAGAAGATTGGTTTGTCTTGCAATTGCTGTAATGACACTGATGAATTGTGCAATATCGTTTGAGCTCTCTTCAAGCTTAGCACCAACCTGTTTAGCGTCTGTTACATAAGTCACAGCATTGTTAGAAAACTTAGTCGTTTCAGTTGCCTGTCTTGAAATTTCGCTAACAGCTTGCTTCATTTCACCAGTCGAGTGACTTAGGTTTTTAATATTTAAAATAACTTTATCTGTTTGATCACTCATTTGTAGTGAAAGATGACTTGCTTCATTTGCATTTTTTCCAAGTACATCCGATTTGTTACTTAAGCTCAGAGATTGTTTTTCAAGGTCTTTTGCATAACCATCAATATTGACTAAATCGTGTGAAAGTTGATTAAAGAATGAATCTAGAGCGCCTGCAAGCTGTCCAATAGCATCACTTCCTTCCACTTGGATTTTTTGAGTTAAATCCCCAGCTTCTGCAGCCTTAACAACATTCAAGATATTATCAACTTTAAGACGTAGTTCTTCTGCTGATTTTTTCTCATTAAGAGCAAGTTCTTCTGCACGTCTTTTTTCATCTGAAGCCATAACCATTGCTTCTTCAGCTTTAGATTTTTCAACATCAGCAAGTTTTTTAGATTCCATTGCTTCTGCTTTTTCTTTTTCAGCACTCTTTAGAGCCTCTTGAGTTTTAACTTGTGCTTCGATTTCTCTTTGTTTTTGTGAAGCAATTTCCGACCACTCTATCTTTTCAGTTTTAAATGCATCACGAATAAATGCCATCGTAGAGTTAAACGATTCAGCAAGTCTCCCAACCTCGTCATGTGTATCAATGTTAACTTTTGCAGCAAGGTCACCATCTCTTAACAGTCCTGCAAAGCGACCAATTTCACTAAATTGAAAATTAATTGTAGTGATTGCCTTATAAAGGAAGAATAGAACAAATGAACAGATAAGAGCAGCAACAACTAGAGCAGCTCTTAGTACAAACATCGTTGTCGCAACACTTTGATCATTCTTGTCAATTGCCTTGTTCATAGTATCAATGTGCTCAGTAATAAATGGAGTAAATTCTTTATCGAGCTCTTCAGCTACTTTATCAAAATTTCCCATGTAGGCATTCCCTGCAGCAGGTCCACCTTTAATATATTCATTGGCCATCTTTTTACCAACGTCATAAAAACTCTCAAATTTTACTTTTAGAGTCTCAACTCGTTTCATGTTAGGTTCATCATTTACTTTTTTATAGTAATCAGCAAAGACTTCTAAATTTTTTCTCATATCCACAGCATATTCATCTGCTTTTTTAAAGCCGTCATCATAGCCTGGAGCTGCTCTAGTTGCCGAAACATCTGTTAGCCACTGCTGAACTTCTGCAGCATCAAACTTCAAATTATCGGCAGTTCGAGCTAAGATTAAATCTGTGTTTTTAATCTCCATACTCATCTTTTTGATGTTAGAAATGTTGTAAGCAGTATGGAGCATACTTGCAACAAGCACGGTTATTGGAACCAAAAACCCGAAAATAATTTTGTGTTTAAACTGAACTTTAGATAGCATAATTAATCCCCCCTCTGTTTGATCTCAAATATCAGTTCGGTTAATTAAGGCTGAGTCTTTAGGATTATTTTAATTAATGAGAGAAAATTAAAGTTTAGCCGCTTAAAAAGTATAATTTAATTCAGTTCCAATAACTTGCCGGCTATATTTAAGAGAAAATTGTTTAGAGGAGTTATGTGTATAGCTATAATTTAAAGACAGTCGAAAATGATCAGTAATTGCTTTTGAGAGATCAATCGATGGGTTAAAGTTGATTTCATGGCCTCGAGCTTCTTTTTGTGCCTTGGGATTAGTCAGAGATGTCGATAGAATCGTTTGAAGTGTATATGTTGGTATAAAATCAAAAATTAAATGTATAAAACGCATTAGATATACATCATAATTTAAAGAATTATTATCTTTAAAAATGAATTTATTAACATCAATTGTAGCAATGATTAATTGCTGACCATCCTTAATGAAAATATACTGATCAACGCTAAAATCACTATTTTTAAAGTTATAAATCTCTGTTTGATTTTGAAAATAAGAGTTTTTAAATTTAAAATAAGTATCTCCAAAATTAAAAAAGGATAACTGCTCACCGGCCACCCAACCGAAAGTCTTGTAGTTATATTTAATTTTATGTTCAGCAGTTCTGTCATTGCTTAGGGTTGAATATTCAATGTCAAAAAGTAAACTTGCAGCTTTTTGCTTGAAGATGTGTTCAAATTTATTTCTCAAGGCAGATGAAAAGCTTAATGAATTATTTTGATAGATGGACGGGTTATCTTTGTTTCTATATTTCGTAAAACTTGTCCGAAGTTCTGGAGAACTTACAAACTTCTTTTTTATAATGAATTCATTTTTAGTAAAAATTTCAGATTCGTTTAGGGTTGATGAATAGCCTGTTGCTTCGACATTGGTGTCGTACTTAATTCGATGTGAAAGAGACAAATAAAAATGTTCTGGAGAGAGTCTGCGCCCGTTAATCAAAAGATTTGGATCTAACTTAAACTCTTCTTCCAATTGTTTTGACAATTGTTCAATTTCAATACTTATTGAACTTTTGGGATCAACATTCAGAGCTTTTTTTAACAAAGGTAAAATATAGCGTGGAATGCTTTGAGATAAATTAATATTAGCAGTGATTTGATTTCGGCTTAAAATCCTCAGCGCAACTTCATTTTTGCGTAGCATTTCAAGGAGTATCTTAGTGTATTGAAAAAGTGCAATTTGAAAAAATTTTTTATCAGTTCTTTTATCCTTAATTAACTTCCAATAATAAGATTTTGCCATCGTTGAATCTTTTAGTAATTCTGAAATATAAGCTGCATAGTAAATAGAGGGAATGTAATTGAAGTTTTTGCCTGCAGAGATGGCAAATTCGTGACGAGCAGATTCTAATTTATTATTTGCATAAAGAGCTTGACCATATTCATAATGTAAATCTTCACTTGAATGATCTAGTTTAATTGCCTTATTAAAATAATCAATTGCCTCATCATAATTTTTTAAGCGAGCATTACATAGTCCCAATAAATAGTTTTTCTCTCCAATAGTAAGCCCTCTTGCTTCTATAGAGTTTAATGAATCAATCGCATCTTGATATTGTTCTGACTGAATTAACTTAACAAAATCCAGCGGGGGGCTTGCTAAGAGTTTGCAAGAAATTAATAAAATAAAAAAAAATATTGATTTCTTGATATGCGGGAATTTCATTTTATTCCATTAAAATAAATAAGCCTCCTTGAGGAGGCTTGTTTGAATATAAGTATAATATAATTGAAATTAAAAATATTTGAATTATTTATGCACTATCGTTTTTCCTTCAAATCTAAGTTCTTTTTTTTAGGCTTTATAGAATTTGGTAGGCCCAAGTCGGGACCATTTATAATTGGTGGAGGATTAATGACGGGTAAATTTACATTAGTTGCAGTTTTGGGCAATGGAATAGGTGGTGCAGTTACAACTGGCACTTTTATTTCGGGTGGAGGCGCCAATACAGGCGGAGTAATAATTACTGGAGATTTAACAACCGGAGCCTCAACAGCTGGAGCCGGTGGCATAACTTGAGCGGTATCAGGGATTATATTATAATCTTTTTTAGAGATAGCTGGAATAGCTGGAATAGCAGGATCGTTTAATTTTTTTGTATCAATAGTTTTAACTTCAGCAACTGCATTTACTTTTTCAGTTCTGGCAACGGCAAATTGACCTTCATTTGAAAGCTCGTATCCAGTAGGGGTTTTATATTGGCCTGATTTCTCATCTACTTTTCCAAGAGTCTCTGAAATCACAAACGTTTTTGTTACGTGGTCAAATGCAGAACCAGGTGGTGGGGCTACGACATTAACAGTTTTTAAGTCAATAATTGCTCCAGCAGCAGGTTTATACTCATGAGTTTGTTCATTGAAGAAACCTTTAGCATCTCCAATATCTGCTTTAATAATTCCTATTCCAGGCTTATTTATAACTGCAGAAGTGTCTATACCAGGAGGAACGATATCTCGAAATTGTTTTTTATTAGCAGCGTCTCCATCAATACCAGTTGTGTTTGCTTTAAGGGCATCTAATTGTTTGGGAGCAAGCTTTGTAGGAACAGTCGCTCTATCAGATATGTTTAAATTGACAGCAGAAAATTGTCCCTGCTTTACCAAAACTGCTGTAGTGTTTGAGACAATTGATTCAAGATGATTTTGGATAAAAACTTCATTTTGAATCGAGCGATCGATATGTCCCATGGCGACTTTCCCTTCAAAAACGATGAGAGAGCTGTTTTGGTTTGCTGGATTGTAGTTGACTTGAAAATCAGTTCCTCTGATTCCCATGGCAGAAGTTTTAGTGTGAATATATAGTTTACTTTTGCTGTGATCTTCCATCTCCATATAGTTTTTAGTAACTTCAGCTCTAATTTGTCCCTCTATTAATTTAATTATGCCAGCTTCATTTTTAGGGAAAGCTTGGATCTGAATTGAACTCAATGGACCAACGTTAATGGTCGACTTATCAATAAATATCAAACGAACAAAGCTTTTATCATTTGTAATAATTTTTGCTCCAACCGGAATAGCTTGATTAGCTGTAAGCTCATTTTCTTTGCCATCAACCAACTGAATTTTAGCTTTGCCTCTTAAAAGAAGAACAGTTGCCACATCACTCTCATTAGTAGCAAAGCAGTAGTTACTTAAGGAGAGAAGTAGTGAGAAAATAAAAAATAGATGACCAAGCTTCATGAGTGTTCCTCGTTTAGGTCTATGTATGCCTATTCTAAGTGATATTCGTTTTATAAACACTATCGGCATTAAACAGAGGAGAAATAGTTAATTTCATATAAATTAGAATTTGTTTAAATGGCAGAAAATAAAGGCAATTGGCTAAGGCTTGAAAAAAAAAGAGCCTACATTCGTAGGCCCTAATTTTTATTAAATTTAATTTTAATGGAAATTAGTAACGGTTTCTTCCGCCACCATTACCGCCACCAAATCCGCCTCCGCGTGGGCCACGGTCATTTGGTACCATTGGTTTTGCTTCAGAAACAGTCATTGCACGACCGTCAAAGTCTGTACCATGGAATTTGCTGATTGCTTCTTCAGCTTCTTCGTCTGTAGACATTTCGATAAATCCGAAACCTTTGCTTCTTCCAGTATCACGGTCTGTGATTACTTTAGAAGAGTCAACAGTTCCAACTTCTTCAAATTTTGCTTTTAATACTGAATCGTTTGCAGAGTACGGAAGATTTCCGACATAAAGTTTTCTACCCATAATTACCTCCTTAAGGCTAGGGGCCGCTAAAGAGGAGGGCTAACAGAACTGACCACTAATCTAAAGGCGACTTACATTTCAAGTGCACCCTAACATCATATTCTTAAAATTCCTAATAGTTTTAATTCTTTTTACGATTATTTTGAGGTCTGCGTCTATGCGGGTTGTTAGGTCGGTTGTTGCGTCCATCAATCAAGGTCTTAGCTTTTCCTTTTGATAGCAATCTACTCTCGACAACAACTTGAGAGTGAAAAGGTTGGTCTTCAATAAGTGGGATGGTTTTACCAATAAGTTTTTCAATATCTTTTAAGAACACTTTTTCTTCTGAGTCGCAAAATGAAATAGCTTCCCCTTTGGCACCAGCTCGAGCAGTTCTTCCAATACGGTGAACATAATCTTCACTGACATTTGGCAAATCGTAATTGATGACGTGAGAAATATCGTCAATATCGATTCCTCTTGCGGCAATATCTGTGGCAATTAAAACACGAATTTTGCCGGAGCGAAAATTCTCTAGTGCTTTTTGTCTTGCCGATTGAGATTTGTTTCCATGAATGGCTTCAGAAATAATTCCACCCTTTCCTAAGTATTCAACGATTTTATTGGCACCATGTTTAGTTCGAGAAAAGACAATGACTCTCGTTAGATTTTGATTATCTAAAATATGCTTTAACAATGCTCTTTTATTTTCGCGGTCAACATACATTACTGACTGAGAGATTTTTTCAGCTGTACTTGAAACAGGAGTTACTTCAACCTTTACAGGATTAACTAGAATTGAGTTAGCCAATCGTTCAATCTCTACAGGCATCGTTGCAGAGAAAAAGAGATTATGTCTTTTGGGTGGTAGAAGTTTTAGAACTTTTTTAATATCGTGAATAAATCCCATATCGAGCATGCGATCAGCTTCGTCTAAAACAAAAACTTCAAGGCCTGAAAGTTTAATAAATCCCTGCTCAATTAAATCCATTAACCTGCCTGGAGTTGCAACCAAAACATCAACACCACTTGATAAGGCCTTTACTTGGGGAGTTTGTCCAACTCCTCCATAGACTACAGCAAATTTAAGCTTTAAATTTTTTCCATAAGTAAGAAAACTTTCGTGAACCTGAATAGCAAGTTCACGGGTAGGCGCTAGCACGAGGACTCGCGTATGGCGAGGCAAGGCTTTTTTATTGGATTGAACTAAGCGATGTAATATAGGGAGCGCAAAAGCAGCAGTCTTTCCAGTCCCAGTTTGGGCACAGCCTAATAAGTCAAGACCCTCTAATAGCGGTGGAATTGCCTGGGCCTGGATAGGAGTAGGATTTGTATAACCTGCTTCAGTTAAAGCCAACTTAATGGGATCAACGAGCTTTAATTCAGCAAAGGTCGTAGGAAGATTTTTTATAGTCATAAAGAGTCCGTGGGAAAGTTTTTTTCAACCTACAATCTTTAGAGCGATCTCGCAATCATTTATAAAATTTACCTATATAGAAATCAGTTTCTATTAATATGTATTGATAGTATTTTGAGTTGAAATCGACATGAGCGAGGCAGCGGTTTTTAAAGTGGGTCAAGGTTTCATGCTCATCTTTGATTAGACCAAGGGATTCCATTTCCTTTAAAAACAATTGGTAGCGCTTGAAGTCGGGATCCAACTTTTTTCTACTTGCCCAAGTTAGTAGCAACCAAAAAAGTGGCATTGAGCCACAAAGGCTAATAACAAAAAGCCAACCAAGTGAAAAAGATTTTGGCAGATAGGAATTTAATAATTGTTGCTGACGATCTTTATCAAAATTAAAAATACTGGAATTAAAAAGTGTATCTAGTGAGTCCATCCATTGCGAAAAGTGATTGAGAGTAGCAAACTTGATAAAGCTTTTTGGAAGTTGATAATAATATAAATTAATGAATGGCTCGAGCTTTTCATTAAAGCCGCTGGCACCGAGTTTAATTCTCTCTGGTGAAACAAATGCCGTGGGGTCTACTTTAATCCAACCAATTTTACTTTGGTAGACTTCTACCCAAGCATGTGCATCAAGCTCGCGGATGATAAGGGATTTATCAAAAGAATTATACTCGCCACCCTGATAGCCTGAAATAATTCGACCGGGTAATCCTAGGACTCTTGTGATATAGGCAAAACTAGCTGCAAAATGACTACAATAGCCTTTTTTTCCATGGAGAATAAAATCTTCAACATCTAGATATGCTGGAGGAGAAAGAGAGTATTCAAAGCTTCGGCTTTTAAAAAAATCGATCGCCAGATTTAATTTATCACTTTCAGAAAGTGTAGAGAGCGCTTTGTTTTGTAAGATAAGTTGGAGTATCTCCTCTTTATTCTTTGATTTCAAACGCAATCCCTTGCGTTCCATAATAGGGAGAAAGGTTTTGATCAGTTTTTGGTAACCAGTATTAACATCGTATAAAATATTGGTGCGAGAAATGTTCTTTAAGCGAAAACTACCTTCACTGTAATAAGTAAAGTCGTGATTGCTCTTAACTAAGTGAGAGTTTCCATCCAGTGTTGGGAGAAACTCATTATAGTCTTTAAGGAGTTTAATCTGATAATTTACAAAAGGTTTTTTAACTTCCAATTCTTCAGCTTTTAAGTTGAGGTAAGCCGTTCTCCATTCTTCTTTAAAATAATCCCATAAAATACTTTCACGCCAATAGAGATGTGGAAGTGGAAATTGTTCTTGATTTAATCCGTAAACGCGAAAAACAATCTTTGAAGAAAGGCTAAGAGGCCCAAGTTTTTTAAAATTCAAGTCGGAGTTATTGCCGGAAAAGAGCAATTGATTATTGGAGGAATTAAGAAATCCTTGAGTGAAGCGCGGGAAGGTATAAAACAGCAGGAGAGATAACAAAATCGAGGGAGCAATCAAAAAGAGTAATCGTTTGCCATTTAAAAGAGAGAGGTCGTAGTTTCTTATTTTTAAAATATAATAAAAAAAGACAACGATTTTAAGTAAGCCTAAAAAGAAAGTGATAAAAGTAGGATTTATGAGAAATAGGCACGATTCAAATAGTGCCAAGATCAAAAACATATTAAAATGATCATCGATGTCTTCAAGCTCCCAAAGTTTTAAGGAGGCCAGGATCATTACGAAAGCAACATCGACTTCCAACACAAGAAAAGTTTTAAAAACATATTTTAATAAAAAAAGCCCAACAAATAAGAGAGTAGGCTTTAAAAGTGAGCGAACTTTTTTATTTTTAATTAAATAAGGTATGACTAAAGTTGATAATGCAAAGCCAGTTATGGCCATTGGTAATTCTTTGAACAAGATAAATATGTTGAAAACGACTAAAAAAAGTGAAAGCCTTTGAATATTAAAATTATAATTAATTATCATAACAAGCCAGTAAGCGTAGACAATTATTTAAGTGATTTAAAGAATGAGCAGGTGTTATAAAGAGTTTTTCACTTAAAACCAAGCCGTATTTTAAATCTTGAAAATGAAGCTCGTAGAGGTTGTGTGCCATTGATGATAGTTCAGCTTCTTTTTGCTGGTGTGATATATCCTTATCTGAAAAAGAAAGTATAACCGGTAAAGCTGGTTGGGCAGTTAGGTTTTTTGAGTACCAACGATTTGTTTGAGCTAGTTTTTTCCAGTGTACTCTTCTTAAAGAATCTCCTAATTGAAATTCAGTTAAAAGAAAATCCTCTCCTTCATCTCTTAAGTCCTCGTTCACTATTTTTATGTTATGGCCGTGACGTCCGCTTTTTTTAGGATAAATGATGACATCTATTTGAGGATCAAGATAAGTGAAAGTTCTAAATAAGTGAAAGGGAAAAAGTGTTTCAAGATAGAGAGAAGAAAGTTTAAAGTTCCCTCGTTTTAATGCGTGCACTGGAATTTTTATTGAAAGAGTTTTATCGAAGTTAACCGGAGTTATAGAAAAGGAATGTTTTTCATTTTCTATTCTTAGTGATGTTTCATTGTTAAATTCTAAATTTAAAAAATGATGGCCTAGACTAGAATTGGTTTTAAAAGTTAGGCAAAGATGACCTGTTTCTCCTACATGAAAAGCAGAAAGTTTCGCCGAAACAAGTTTTAATCCATGAAGATTAAAATGGGTGTAATACATTGAGCCTAAAAAAAGGCAAAATAAAATAAAATTAAATAACAAGACATAATTGTTGGCATAAACCAAACCGATAATGAGGAGAATAAAATTTAAGATAACAAGCTTTATACCATCAAGAGTTGGCACAATATAGAGTTGACCATAGCGCCTATAAGACGCCATTTTTTGGAAAAACTTTTCTCGAAGATTAGTCAACATGAGTTATTTTTAACAGTGCTTTGGTTAGCTCTTGGTCTTGATCTAATGATTGAGTTTGAAAGGGAGCAAGCCTATGAGAGACAACAGATGACAAAATAGCTTGAACATCATCTGGTAATACAAAGTCACGTCCGTGAATATAAGCCCAAGATTTAGCAGCTCGAATGATATCTCTTCCAGCACGGGGACTTAAGCCAAGGAAGGAATTATTGTTGCGTGAATTTTCTAATAACGAGAGGACGTAACTTAAAAGTTTCTCGCTCACATTCACATTTTGTATTTGTCCTACAAGTTCATTGAGCTCAGTTGAGCTTAAAGTAGCTTTTAATTCTTTTAAACTCTTTATGTGTTGGTTATCGGAGATGATCATTTTTTCAATAGAATTTTCTGGATAACCGATTTTAATTTTCATCATAAAGCGATCAAGTTGTGATTCTGGAAGATTGTGAGTTCCAATTTGCGAACGTGGGTTTTGAGTAGCAACAACAAAAAAGGGTTTAGGTAGAATAAGTGTTTGGCCATCAAGTGTGACTTGTTGTTCTTCCATTGCTTCCAAAAGAGCACTTTGAGTTTTCGGTGTTCCTCTGTTGAGTTCATCGGCCAAGATAAATTGATTAAAAATGGGACCTGGAATTAAATTAAACTTTCCTTCCTTCGAGTCATAAATTTGAATTCCTAAAAGATCTGAAGGCATAAGATCATTGGTAAATTGAATACGGGCAAAACTTAAATCGAGTAGTTTGGCCATGGTTTTAGCAAAGGTTGTTTTACCCACGCCTGGTACGTCTTCAATAAGGAGGTGGCCTTCGGATAAAAAACAGCAAAGTGCAAGCTTGACTTCATTTTTTTTTCCAAGCACTGCCGTTAGGGCAGATTCAATAAATTGATTTATTTTATCGTTCATATTTTTGAGTCTCACTAATGATTTTTTTAGCCTTACAGGCATTAATTAATGCTAATTGAAAAATAGAATTTATCAATGTAGCTTGATAGGGAATGAATCATTATCTATTAAGCTTTATGGGTTTTCTTACCGGACTGATCGACTCCATTGTTGGAGGAGGTGGTCTTATTTCCCTGCCTACACTTTCCATAGCCATCGCTCCTGGAGCTGAGGCCATTGGCACAAATAAAATCGTTGGTTCTACAGGGGCATTGATTGCTTTAATTGTTTATGCCAGAAAAGGTCATTTGCGATGGAGAGAAGGTCTCTCTTTTTGTTTAGTCTGCGCTCTTGGATCCTTTATTGGTAGCTCCTTTGCTCCTCAAGTTTCTAAAGATTTTTTCAGATACTTGATGATAGTTATGTGCCCTGTTATTTTATTCATTGTTTGGAATAGAGATCGTTTTTTTTCCGAGCGCGAAAATTTTGTTAAACCTCACTATTCCCTCTTTTTTTTATCGGCCTTTGCCAGTGGTTTTTACGATGGATTTTTTGGTCCAGGAGGGGGCACATTCATGTTCTTGGGATTATTTTTAGGAACGGGTTATCCACTTTTGGCCTCAATTGCTATTTCTAAAATGGCCAATACCTTTTCGGCGACAACGGCTTTAATAACTTACGCTCATAATGGATTTGTTCATTGGAGGGAGGGCTCGATCATGGCAATTGGAATGATTGTTGGATCCTACTTGGGAGCGAGTTATGCCAGCAAAAATATTACAAAAATCATACGCCCAATGCTTACTTTTATTGTCTTATTATTGATGGTTAAATTGATTTGGTTTTAACAAAAGTGCCCTCGAGTTTCTCACTTAATTGATTACTCGAGGGCACTTTTTCTTTCAAGGAGTCAGCTTATTTTAAAGTTTTAACAAGTGCTTCTGCCATTTTCTTTGGCAATGGAGCGTAGTGAAGCTCACTAGCGAATTTTTGTCCGTCTTTAAGTGCCCATCCTAAAAATGCTCTTACTTCTTTTAAAGGAGCTGAGTCTTTGTTTTCTGGAAGAAGAATCCATGTGAAAGAAGAGATTGGATAAACCCCTTTTCCTTCAGCATTGATAACAGAAATTCTAAGATCTCCATTAAAATCTTTAACAGAGGTTGCTGATTTAGAAATAGAATCAACTGAAGGAGCAATGAATTCTCCTTTTTTGTTTTTAACAGCTGCAGTATTTAATTTATTGTTTAAAGCATAAGCTAATTCAACATAACCTACAGCTCCGTCAGTTTGAGCAACCATGGCAGTAACACCTTCGTTACCTTTAGCGCCAATGCCTGCTGGCCAATTGATGTTTTTACCAGCACCAATTTTTTCTTTCCACTCTGTAGAAACTTCGGCCAAGAAAGTTGAAAATACTGCAGTTGTTCCCGATCCATCAGATCTTCTTACTACTAAGATATCAGTAGCTGGAAGTTTTGCTTTTGGGTTTAATTTTGCTATCGCAGCGTCATTCCACTTTGTGATTTTTCCGTGGAAGATATTGGCTACTGTTTCACCATCTAATTTTAAACCAGCGTCAATTCCTTTTACGTTATAGGCAACAGTTACAGCACCTAAAACAGTTGGAATGTGACGGATTGGAGTTTTAGCTGATTTTAATTCTTCGTCAGTCATTGGGGCATCAGTTGCTCCAAAGTCTACGGTTTGTGCGAGAACTTGCTTAATTCCTCCACCACTTCCGATAGATTGATAGTTAAATTCGACATCTGCGTGAGTCTTTTGGTACTCCGAGAACCATTTAGAATAAATTGGATAAGGGAATGTAGCACCTGCTCCGTTAATTTTTTGAGCAGCAGAAACGCTAAGAGAGAGAGACAAAAGAAGAAACATTAAAAACTTTTTAAACATAATAACCCCACTATATTCAAGTATCTTATTATGGTGATCTTATGAAAAATGATGGGAATTGTATTGTTAGATTTTGGTTAGAACTCAAATAAGAAAGGGCCCGAAGGCCCTTTTTTATTTAACAATAAGTCATTGTAAAATTAGATATCTGCTTTGAAACCGAAATAAATTTTCTTGTCTTCTACTTTAGCAACAGTAGAAGATCCACCATCAGCTTTAGTCGAAGCAGAAGTAAACATTGCATGGTAACGGAAGTTTACGTCAGCCATTGGCTTCCAGTATGTTCCTACAGCAAATGAAGATTTTTTAGAATCTTTAGTGTTATCTTCAGAATCAAATTTATCGTTGATATAAGTAAACATTGGAGTGAAATCTCCAACTGGGTATGCTGCGTTTACGTAGATAGATTTAGTTTCTTGAAGAATGTTTGCTGCAGTCGCATTTGATCCATCGTTCATGTTTGGTCTTTTAAGAGCTTTATAATCTGCATCGATTATTGCCCCAGCTACTTCAGATCTTAATCCAACGTTCATCATTGTATAATTAACATCTTTAGTTCTGTTTGCAGCAGCTTCATCTGTATTACCATTTTGCTTAGCAGTTGTATAAGCTAGTACTGGTTGAACCATTTTGTTTAAGAATGAACCAGTATAGTAAGCACCCATTGCTAAACCGGTATTTTTTGCTTCTGACGTTGTTGCTGCTGTTGCATCAGTAAATGTGTTATTTGGATTTGAAATCGCGATATCTAGAGTGTTTGTGTCCATGAATTTAAACATAGCAGTTACACCAAAACGGTAATCTGATCCAAAAGCAGCCTTATAATTTGTAGCAGCTTGAGAAACTAAGAATACATCAGTTCCAGAGACCATCCCTTCACGTCCGTAAGGATTTCCACTCCAGTTTTGTTTACCAAAACGAGTAGTGAAAAATTCATTTTTATGATCAACAAAAAGATAATCAATTCCGTTTTTAGCTGCAGTAGTAGAATCTGAGTTTACATTTTCTCTAAATGCACTTGTTGGAGCAGCAGCAGCATTCAAGAATCTATAACGGAATCTATAAGATAAATTTTCATTTATAGTACCCATTAAATTTAAACGAACAAGACCATTAGAAAAGTTGTTGTACTTGTCAGTCGTTTTTACGCCAGTACTAGTAGTTGTTTCCGTGTCAGCGTTAACGAAGTCAGCGCGACCTTCTAAGTTGAACTTGTAATCAAAAGCAGAAGCTACAGTTGACGTAGCAGCAAGAGCAGAGATAATGACTAATTTTTTCATGTTCCTTCCTTTGTTAATATTAATGATAAAAAATCTAATTTTAAAATGATTTAACATAAAACTTAATAAATCAAGCATTTAATTTGTTAAGATTCCTGTTCGTGACCCCCGTTTGAAGGCTACCTCCTAATTTTGGAGAAAAGCTATGGATCTGAACAGAAAAAGACTAACAAAATCACAAAAATTTAGCATTTTGTCTGAACATTTTGACAAAGGTACTTCCATCTCAGAGCTGGCCAGGAT
>CANFNL010000043.1 GCA_947448205.1 Bacteriovoracaceae bacterium | reverse complement strand
TCCGCCTAAGATAGCTCCAATGGCAGCCCCTTTGCCTTTTCCAAGAACTGCTCCAAGTGCACCACCAGTTAATGCACCAATTCCAGCACCTGTATAAGCTCGTTGGTTATCGCTAGCACAGCTTGAAAGCAATAAAGCTATGGTCGAAATAGTTAGTAACATTTTTTTCATTGAAAACTCCTTGTGTGTGATAGGGATTACAAAAACAATTTTGTGACATAAAAGAAGCGTGGTCAATTGGATTTCTCTAATAAATTTGCTAAATTTAAGTGAGCTATTTTTTTTAAATTATTTAAGAGGATTACAATGAAGTTTCTTCATACCGCGCTCAATTTAAATCCTTGGAGTGAAATGGGCGATACGGGGACATGGTAGGAAGTAATATGAATAATCTAGAACTCTATAAGAATCAACTTGAAGAAAAAAAAATTCGGCTACAGCAAATATTTACGCAATATCAAATACCCGAATTAGAAATTTTTGAATCGACACCTACTCACTATAGAATGCGGGCTGAGTTTCGAGTTTGGCATGAAGGAGAGGATCTTTATTATTATATGTTTGATAAAGTTCTCAATTTAAAAGTAAGAACAGATCAATATATGCCGGCCAGTATAGTGATCAATGAAATGATGATTGCTTTAATGGACGAATTGCGTCCTAATAATTTACTTCGCCATAAGCTTTTTCAAGTTGATTTTCTTTCAACTTTAAGCGGTGAAATTCTAGTAACTCTACTTTACCATCGCCAATTAGCAGATGACTGGATTGCCGAGGCAAAAATCTTAAGAGAGAAGTTGTTAAAGAAATTTAAAGTGAACATTATAGGACGCGCTCGTAAGCAAAAAATTGATCTCGATTTTGATTTTGTTGTTGAGGAATTTCAAGTTGATCAAAAAAAATTATACTACAAGCAAGTTGAAAATTGTTTCACTCAGCCAAATGCTTTGGTTGCCATCAAAATGCTAGAATGGGCCATTGATGTTACAAAAAATTCCAAAGATGATCTGCTGGAGCTCTACTGTGGTAACGGAAATTTTTCTATCGCACTTTCTAAAAATTTTAGAAAAGTTTTGGCAACAGAGTTGGCTGGTCCATCAGTACTGGCCGCTCAGTATAATATCGAAAGAAATAAGATTGAAAATCTCCAAATTATTAGAATGTCTGCAGAGGATTTTAGCGATGCCATGAGCGGAGTCAGAGCTTTCGAGAGACTTAGAGGTATTGATTTAAAAAGTTATGAGTGCCAAACAATTTTCGTGGATCCTCCTAGGTCAGGTCTAGATGGAAATACTTTGAAAATGATTTCTAATTACCAACGAATCCTTTATATTTCTTGTAATCCCAATACTCTTATTGAGAACATCCGAGAGCTCTCAACTACGCACACTGTTAGTCGTATTGCTCTGTTTGATCAATTTCCCTATACTGAGCATATGGAATGTGGAGTCTTGCTTGAAAAACGCATGGATTAGTTTCTTTATTATTTGTTTTTTGCTGTCCTCTTGCGCCAGGGCACCATTGAAAACTCCATTAGATTCAATGAGACTGGCTAAAGACACAATTAAAATACAAGATAGTTTTGATCTTGCTAATTTTTTGCCTCAATTAAAAAATCATATTGAAGCGATGAAGATTTCCAAATTCGTAACCGATCCGATGGTTTTTGGTCAAATTAAAATTGAAAAACAAAAATATATAAAGGCGCTAGAAGAAATACTGGCGCATTCTGATAATTTTATCCAATGGATTTCGTCTCATTTTTCTGCAATGGAAGTTTATGGTAGAAATCAATGGGGGGAAGTACTGACTACTGGATATTTTCAGCCAGAAATTCAGGGGAGTCTAAGTCCTAACGAAAAATTTACTCAGGCCCTTTATTTGCTTCCAGTTCAAGAAATTGATCAAGGTTTTTCTAGAGCTGAAATTGATTGTGAAGATAAGTTAAAAAATAAAGGACTAGAGCTTGTTTGGGTAGATCCCATTGATGCTTTTTTTTTACAAATTCAAGGATCAGGTTTTGTAATTCTTCCTGATGGTAAAGAATTACATTTGGGCTTTTCCGGAAAAAATGGAAAGCCTTATCAAGCTATTGGAAAATTTTTAGCCGATCAAATTCCAATAGAAAAAATGACAGCTCAAAAAATAATTGAGCACCTAAAAATGTTATCTCCAAAAGAGCTGCATGAAATTCTTAATAAAAATGAAAGCTATGTTTACTTTAAATTACTCTCAGGTCCTGCTCATACATTTGCAGGCATGGAGGTAATTCCAGAGAGAACAATAGCTACTGATGCGGCCTTTTTTCCAAAAGGGGCGTTGGCATTCTTAGATATAGAAGAGCCAGTTTTAGGGGAACATAAACCTAGATTGGTTTTCGATCAAGACACTGGAGGCGCAATTAAAGGTGGAGGACGGATTGACCTTTATTTCGGACGAGGTGATTTGGCATTAGAAAAAGCTGGCGCAATGAAGAGATTGGGGAAATTATTTTACTTAATCCCAAATTCAGTTTTGGAACATTAAATAATTAATGCAAAATAATGCTAAAATACTTAAAACAAATTTAAAGCAATAATTAATTAAATTTTCAAAATTCATTTTAAGATGACTCGTTCTTTTAAAGCTTATTGATAGAGGGCTTCTGTATCGAAAGTTCTAAAACAAAATGAAGTATAAAATGCATTTTTATAAAAAAACTAGTTTGCACTTGTATTAAGGAGGCTCAAAGGTCTACTTAAGGCAAGCTTTTTCAATATCTTCGAGCCGTCTGTCGTATTTTTCTTGAGTTAAAATATTGTCTTGAATAAGCAAATCATTTAAGTTTTCTTTTAGAATTCTCCGATAAGTTATCATTCTTTCTTGGTACATGGGAGACTTTTGAACATTGCAGTACTCTTGTAATAATTTTTTTTGAATTCGCTCATAGAGCGGTTTTCGCCAAAAGCTTAAATTAAATGATTCATCTAATTTTGGAGTAAAATACGATCTTAAATCAAAGCGATGTTTTGGATTCTCAATCCATTCTCCCTCTTTAACTATAAGGAGAGCATTTTCTGTTCTACACATATCCAGAGCAAACATAAATCCTTGGTAGTTAGCTTCAAGATCAGCGTAGGAGAGAACTCCGCCTATTCCATAGCCGAGAATTCCGTATTCACTATTGAAGCCTTTTATAATAGCTTTTTTAATAGCACCACTCTCAGATAAGCCCACTTTTTTAAATTTCAAATAATTTTTATAATAACTCATTCCCATATGAGTGAAATGCCCAAACTTATCTGTACCTAAATGGATGCCGTTAATATTAATTGTTCGGGCAAGATCGACAACTTGTAGGGGAAGCCAGGCGTGTTCATAAAACGATTGATCTTTATAGCTACGCTCACTGATATTATCATAGGGAAATCTCTCTACAAGTGCAGAGGCACTGGCATAGCTGCTAGCTTTACTAATAGAGAATTTTCCTGTGAGATTCTCCATTACCTTTAAGGCAGTTTGCTCACAACTAAGCTTTTTAGCATTAGCTTCTATTAGTGATTTTTCGATATTTTTATTAAAATAGGAATTCATGACTTCGCTGGAGTCTTTAAGATCGATATCAACAGCGATAAATTGATCAGTTTCTAGCGCAAAGCCAGAAGTGGAGAGTATGGTCAATAAGAGAAAAGTAAATTTGTTTGTCATTGCCTCAGCATATCCTAAAAACTTACTCAAGACCTAAGCTGTGTGATTTTTTCATAGTCAAATTTGAAGTGAATTAAAGAATAATTCGATTGATAAAGTTTAGTGATAAAAATTTGAATAACTCTTGGATCTCTTGAGGCGTAGCCTGAGAGTTGTCAAGGGATTCCTGAAATGTCATTCGTCCTTTTAGAAGTTGAAAAAAATCATATTGATTTTTTGTCAGGCGCTGACAATTAACTTTAAAATATTTTTTATAGAGTATGTAATAAGCCTCTTCCATAATAATTTCTGGTGAGTGATTAATTAAAAAATCATCAAGAGTTTTTTCTCTAAATTGAAAAAGTGGAAAGACATGATGACCAAGATGCATAAAGGCTATTGTTTCATCGAAAGAAAATCTAGATTGTAGTAAGTTATTTTTATCAAAATCTTGTACATCTTCTATTTCAGGATTTTTTTTATGAAATATCGACCAGAAAAGAATTTCAAATTGAGCTAGGTCTGGCAAGAAGGGCATTTCGCTGATGAGTTCGCGATTATCAGCTTTCTTTAAAAAAGCTGGCAGGTTTTCACCGTAGCTGTTGAGATCAAAATTTTTTGAGGGGTATGCAGTTATATACTCAAAAATTTGATTTTTAAATTCTTCATCACCCAAGACCATCCAGATTGATTCAAAATTTGATTTCATTGCTTCGAGCATTCTATATTTATAGTCATCAGCATAAACTGACATAACTTTGGTAATATCAATTTTCCCAATTGGGTTAATCAATTCACCTAACTCTGCGGGGATATCGCTCGAAGCATTGAGAGTTTGTGCTACAAAAATATTTTGATAGTCTTTTTCCTTCATTAATTTCTCGCCAACTTTTTAGCGGTAAGTGCTTCTTCTTCGAGTCTTTCAAAAGTTGGAATGTCTTCGTCCCACTCGACGAGTACTGGAATATCACGATTTCGTTTAATCATTTCTTGAAACAATACCCACACTTCGGGGTAAACGGGGTGAGCATGGCTATCAAAAAGATAATCGCCAAAATCAGTGTAACCAGCCAAGTGAATTTGCTTAATATGCTTGATATTTATTTTACTAATAAAGTCATTCGGATGAAAATTTTGGTTAACTGAATTGACATACAGATTATTAATATCAAGCAAAATTCCACAGCCGGTACGCTCGGCTAATTCATTTAAAAATTCAGCTTCTGAAAACACAGAATTTTTAAGTGAAAAATAAGCAGAAAGATTTTCTAAAACTAATGGACGCCCAAGACTTTCTTGAACAGCTTGAACTTTTAGAGCGATTCTAGCAAGATTTTCTTTGGTATAAGCAAAGGGCAAAAGATTGTGCAAGTTAGAATGGGCAAGGCCAGTAAAGCAGAGATGATCAGAGACAATCTCTGGCTCAACTATTTTTATAAGTTCTTTAAGTTTTTGAAGATAATTTGGGTTAACTTCAGTGTCTATGCCGGCAATTGAAAGAGAAACTCCATGCATACAGATCGGAAATTTTTCTCTGAGTTTAACTAAAATTTCAAAGGGTCTTCCTCTCGTGTTGATAAAGTTTTCACTTATGACTTCAAAAAAATCAATATTGATGGGTTTATCAGCTTCAAAATGATCAAAGTGAGTATGGCGAAGTCCTACACCGACTTGAATGTTTTTATTTATTGTTGAAGTCATTTGTTCTTATTTTACAGCAAGACATGCTAAAAATTAAGGATAAATGCAGCAGAAGTTAAGAGTTATTTATGTTAGTTTAAAGTTTTTTGAATGATGAGATCCTAAAAGTATGGGGCGCGGTGGAAGGGCAAAATGATTAATAAACTGGCCAAAAGTTTTTCGACTTAAATCCATTGAGCGATCAATGTATAAACTTGTATCACTACGAATTTGCTCAGCAGAGAATTTACCTTCAGATTCAATGATGGCTTGTTGATTTAGTGGATTATCTAACCAACGGTTTATCATAGCGGTATCAACTTCTAGGTGAAATTGCAGCCCATAAACATTGTCACCATAACGAAAAGCCTGACTATTACAAATTTTTGAACTGGCTAAATGCACACTAGATTTTGGGATATCAAATGTGTCTCCGTGTAGTTGAAATATTTTTTCACTTTTTTGGAAGTTAAATAATAATGCGTCTTTTTCACCCTCTGGAGTTAATGAAATATCATACCAACCAATTTCTTTCTCATTATTTTTTCTCACTTCAGAGCCAAGGACATGAGCAATTAGTTGAGAGCCAAGACAAATGCCAAGAATGGGTATATTCTTTTTAAGCGCTTCTTCTATAAGTTTCATTTCAACTTTAATGTGAGTGTAGGTATCAGCTTCATAGACCCCCATATGACCACCGAGGACAATTAAACCGTGGTATTTATCTAAAGTAGGTCTCTCCATTGGATTTCGATCAAAATTGACATAACGAATTCTCAGACCCTGTCCTTTGAGGGTTGGATTAAGAGTTCCTAAGATTCTATTGGCAACGTGTTGGAAGACTAAAACTTTTTTCATAATTAATAAAATTATAGTCTGAATTTGATTAATTTTTCTAGCAATTATCTTACGTATTTAGTCTGGACTAAGTCTTGCTTTGATAATTAAGAGTCAATTATTGGCAAGGAGGCTTTTATGATAATTAAAGTCATGCATTCCGATTCAGCCTTTCAAGAATCAACACTTAGAGAGCATTCTAAGAATTTAGGCGATAGGTATTTTCTGATGCGCCTTCATCCAAGAAAAATTATTTTTGATACGGTTGGGGCAATCTGGGCGGCTTTTTTTTTATGGAATCATAATTGGCCGGCTGCTCTATTAATTTTCTTGGTGATGGAGGGCTTAGGATTATATTTTGCTAGAAATATTGACCCAGAGTTAATGGCCCAAACAACTTTGGGAAGAATTGGATTATTGCATAAGCACCCAGTGAATTTAACTCTCAATTTAATCGGTTTGACAATTGTCGTTTATGGACTATGGCTTCAAGCCGGGGAGATGATTCTTGGCGGTTTAACACTTATTGTTTTAGGGCATTTTTTTGGATGGCCTGAGGTTGATTCTCGTTTTCGTTCAAAATATAGAACCTACTAGGAGGTGCTTATGAAAAATCAAACAGACTTCTCCAGCCGAATTGGTGTCAGAGCGGTAGTCGCTGGAATGATGGCAGCGTTGACTTCAATGCTCTTATTAATGTTTCTTATTGCGGCCTTAGGGATTTGGAATTTTAATCTTAATGAAGTCACTAGCGCGGGTCCACTTTTTTGGACAGCGACTTCTGTGGCATGGGTTATAAGTATGTACCTGGCCGGGTTTGTTGCCTCTGTTGGTGCAAGAGCACAAGGCAATATAGAGGGAACACTCAATGCTGTTGCTGCTTGTAGTGCAAGTTATTTAATGTCTGGGCTCTTCTTTTTATTATTTGCTTCAAATGCCCTTGATTCGGTTTTATCTTCTGGAAATTCTCAATTTTATCTTCGCATCTTTTTAGGTGAAACCATTGCTTTTGCTGTAGGAATTTATGGCGGTATGGTTGGAGCACATTATGGACAACGAACAACTGCCGGATACAAAGAAATACGACGTGCTCAAAATTTCTCAACTTGATAAAGGAAAAGCTCTTCTTCTTGGAGGGGGGCTCTCCAATAATATTGTCAAAGAAGTTCAGTCAGTAAATGGATTTAATGAATTGGCTTCGAGTAAACCAAAAAAAATAAATCAACTTCTTATAGAAGTGCTCAAAGAGCCAATGGTTTATTTACTTCTTGGTTGCGGAGGAGTTTATTTTTTTCTTGGGGACTTACAAGAGTCTTTAATGCTGTTGGGCTTTTTGGTACTCATTTTAATCATCACTGTTTTTGAAGAGCACAAAGCTGAGCACGCATTAGAAGCCTTAAAAGATTTGTCAAGCCCTAGAGCTTTAGTTCTAAGAGAGGGCAATAAGCTTAGAATATCGGGAAAAGAAGTTGTTGTTGGAGATATAATATATCTCAATGAAGGCGATCGGATTTCTGCGGATAGCATGCTCTTAATTTCTAATAATCTTTTTTGTGACGATTCACTTCTTACAGGTGAGTCACTTCCAGTTCAAAAAAAAGAGCAAGAAAATATCTACACTGGCTCAACTGTTGTCAGTGGCTCTGGAGTGGCCATTGTTACTGCAATCGGAATGCAAACTGCGTTAGGCAGGATTGGAAAATCTTTAATTCCGCTAAAAAAAGAATCAACCAAACTTATAAAACAAACAGACAGACTCGTTCATTATCTCGTAATTGCTGCTGTTTTTCTCTCCTTACTTGTAAGCATTATTTATTCTTTCAACCAACATAATTGGACAAAAGGAATTTTAGCAGGAATTACTCTGGCAATGGCCATTTTGCCAAATGAATTACCTGCTGTCTTAACTATTTTTTTGGCCCTTGGAGCTTGGAGAATTTCTAAGCGAAGAGTTTTGACGAGAAAATTGCCTGCCATCGAAAATTTAGGGGCTGCCAGTGTCTTATGTGTGGATAAAACAGGCACTCTCACGCTTAATCAAATGACAATTCAAAGCTTTTACGCTCAAGAAAAATTCATTGAAATTGAAAATAGTGAAACTCAATTTTTGCCTGAGGAATTTCATGAAGTGCTAGAGTTTGGAATTTTAGCTAGTCAAGTGGATCCCTACGATCCAATGGAAAAAGCTATGATTGTCGCAGGAAATAAATACTTAAGTCATACAGAGCATCTTCATCAAGATTGGATTTTTGAAAAAGAATACCCCTTATCACCCGAGCTACTTTCTATTAGTCATGCTTGGAAGGCTCTCGAGGGAGGAGAGTACGTAGTAGGAGCAAAAGGTGCACCAGAAGCCATTATTGATCTTTGCCATTTGGATGATTTTACTAAAAATAAAATTGAAATAGTTATTTTAAAGATGGCCAGTAAGGGACTCAGAGTATTAGGCGTAGCAAGGGCTAAAAGAAGAGAAGCAGAATCACTTCCTGGAATACAACATGATTTTGATTTTAAATTTTGTGGTCTTATTGGAATAACAGACCCTGTTAGAGCAGAAGTTCCAGCGGCCATTAAAGAATGTCAGCAGGCAGGCATACGCATTATTATGATCACTGGAGATCATCACACAACAGCAACGAGTATTGCCTTAAAAATTGGTTTAAAAAATGCACAAAAAGTTTTAACTGGTAATGATTTAAGGGAGCTCACTGACAATCAACTCTTAATTCAGCTACCTAACGTGAATATTTATTCGCGTGTTTCACCTGAACAAAAACTTCGTTTAGTAAGACTTCTTAAGTCTACGGGTGAAGTTGTAGCTATGACTGGTGATGGGGTAAACGATGCTCCTGCACTGAAGGCAGCTGATATTGGAATTGCCATGGGAGGCAGAGGCTGTGATGTAGCAAGGGAGTCAGCAGCACTTGTATTGCTTGATGATGACTTTGGCTCAATTGTTGAATCAATACGCTTGGGGCGAAGAATCTATAAAAATTTGCAATTGGCGATTGGATATTTATTTGCGATTCATATACCAATAGCGGGACTGTCTATCATTCCAGTCTTTTTTAATCTTCCACTTGTTTTATTGCCAGCTCATATAGCCTTTCTCCACTTAATTATTGAGCCATCCTGCTCTATAGCCTTTGAAGCAAGTCATAGTAACGATAACCTCATGCTCGAATCACCTAGATTAAAAACGGCTTCACTTTTTGAGCTGAAAATTTGGCTAACGAGTGTGATTCAGGGCTTGAGTATAATGCTTGTTTTAATTGCAACTTATTATTTTATTTTAAACCAAAATAGAGGTGAGCAAGTTGCACGCGGATTAGTTTTTAGTATGCTTATTGTTGCCAATATCTTTTTAATTTTTTCAAAACTTGGAAAAAAACCAGGAATCACTAGCAAACTTATAGCTTTTTTTTCATGTTTTCTTGTCATTGTCGTCTTTTGGCTTTCCTCGTTGCGATCTCTTTTTAGTTTCTCCTCCCTTTTGCCCTTTGATTTTTTTATTGCAGTAGTTTTAGGCGCCTTTAGTGTGTTATGGTGGGAGCTTTGGCTGAAGTTAAAATTAAAGTTAACTGGGATCCTGGTTGCGAAATGACTTGTTTGGAAGATATACTTTAAGCTAATCATTAGCCTGAGGATTTCAATGAATAATTCAGATAAAATTTTGCAAAAAAAAACAGAAGTAGAAAATCAATTAAATCAAAAAGATTTTTTGAACAATTACATTCTGGAGACTCTTAATAGTTTTTCTTACCGCTTCTTTGATCCTGCGACTAAGGCTGAGATGATCTCTAACGAGGTATATCGTGTCGTTTCAATAGAAGTGGGGATTAAAGCAGCGATAAAAATTCAAAACCCAACTCTTCGAGCAGGAATTGGTGAATTAGTTAAAAGGGTTTCTAGGAATCAAGGGCCAACAATTGCTAGAATGCTGCAAGTAAAGTTTTTATCTCGTACCGGTAACAAAAGTGGAGAAGCTCAGATAAGTGCCCAAATTAGTTTTGGACATCCAGCACATGATTTTCAAACACCTAAAACTTTTGTTGATAAAAATTGTACTATTAGTTTTGACGATGAACTCCAATTAAGAAATATTTTAGCCAAGCACTTGGAAGATGTCTGTAGCTTATTTGAATACTAGACTTAGATGAGTTTATATTTACTCATATCAACTCATCGAGATCTAATTCTTTTTCTTCATCCCAATCACCACTTGTATCCTCATTCCATTTTCTCAATTGTTTTGGCTCGAGATCATATTCCATTCCAATGAGATTTTCCTCAAGGGAAAAAGTATTTTCATCATCTTTTGGCAGTTGACCAAAAGTTGAAATATGATGTTGCTTTTTGGGGCGAGCAACATTAGTAAAAGAGTCACCACCCATAATATCCGTTTTAATATTGCCTATTGTCTTAGATTTTAATTTCTGCTTTTTTGCTTTTTTTTTCATATTACCCCCAAGTTTATTTAAGCAAGAGAAAAGCCAAAATTAGAGTTGGTGGATAAGTTATGACTGGCCTTATATTTATTTTTTACATATTTAATTTAAACTCTTCCATGTACCTTGGAATAGTACATGGAAAGTTAAATTTTTCTTCAATTCTTTTCTTAAGTGATTCAGCAGCGACTTTTTCTCCATGATTGATAAAAATCATTTTGGGTACTTTCTTCAAATGGGTAAGCCACTCCAAAGTATCCTGATAATCTGCGTGCGCTGATAATCCCTCCATAGTAATAATTTCAGCTTCAACAGGTATTTCTTGATGGTGAATACGAATTTTTTTTAATCCTTCTTGAAGTAATCTTCCTTTGGTATTGAGAGCCTGATAACCGACAAAAAGCACGGCATTTTTAGGATTGGGAAGGCGCTCTTTGAGATGATGCATGACTCGGCCACCTGTCAGCATACCGGAAGCGGTGATAATGATCGAGGGAGTTGTCTTGGAAACTAATTTTTTAGAATCCTCCATATTTGTTATAGCGGTAAAATCAGTGAGTGTAATGGGTGCAATAAGATGATCATTTTTGTCCATGACTATTTGGTGCTCTTCAAAATGTTTAAGGAAAATTTTATTTGCAGCATTGGCCATTGGGCTATCGACATAAACCGACACATTGGGAATGGCTTGCTCACTTTTTAGCGTCTGAATTAAATGCAAAATATCCTGAGTTCTTCCTACTGTAAATGAGGGAATGACGAGAATACCTTGGCGGTTAAAAACTTTATTTATCACTTCTGCCAATGGAATTTTGGGATCAACTCGTGGCTGAAGTCGATCACCATAAGTTGACTCTAGGACTAAGTAATCGGTCTCTTCAATATGAGTAGGAGGCTTAATTATTTGCGAGCGCCCATTTCCGAGGTCGCCACTATAGGTAATTTTTTGAGTGACATCATTTTCAACAAAAGAGATTTCCACAAAACTCGATCCCAAAATATGACCAGAACGAGTTAGCCTAATAGAGAGTCCATCAAAGAGGTCTTTCCATTCGTTTTGTGGGATAGTGTAAAAAAGTTCTAATGACTCTTTAGCATCTTCAATTGTGTACAATGGCAGTGCTGGAGAGTGGTGAGAGTATCCCGACACGTTAGCATACTTAGCATCTTCTTCTTGAAGGTGGGCCGAATCAACTAACATTATACTGCAAAGATCGAACGTTGATTTAGAACAATAGATTGGTCCTCTAAATCCTTCTTTGTAAAGTTTAGGTATGAGTCCTGAATGATCGATGTGAGCATGACTTAAGATAATGGCATCAATTTTTTTGGGTGTGAAATCTGGATTCCAGTTGAGTAGTCTTGAATCTTTTGGCCCTTGAAAAAGACCAGCATCGATGAGAATTGTTTTATTTCTAAAACTCAAAAGATTTCTACTTCCTGTTACTGTTTGAGCAGCACCCGCAAATCGTATTTTCATCTTTTTCCCTTAAATTTAAATTTAAGCGGAGTGCTTGTGCACCCCACTTTTGTAATGTGAATTTCCTTTCTGGAATTGTGCATACTGCATATCCACGCCCATTATATGACTTAAAAGCCAATTGCGAAGAAAAGAAATTAGTTTTTGATCATTTAAAGTTTCATTTTTTATCTGATTGCCATAGCTTTCAATATGACTTAGTAGATTTTGATGTATCTTTTGGTGTGAAGTCAGTTGTCTATAGCCAATTGATCTCATGTAAGCTTCTTCGTGAGAAAAATGCTCATTAGTGAAATTAGCGAGGTTAGAAAATGTAGTTAGAAGTGCCTGCGCGTCTTTTCGTCTGTACTGCTGCTCGATTTGTTCAATTAATTTATTGATTCTATCCACTAAGATTATGTGTTCATCATCCATCTCTGAAACACCAAGCATAAGTTTTTCATTCCATAGAAATTTCTGAAAATGAGGAATAACATACTTCTTCTGCTACAACAGAGAAGCCCTTTCCCATTTCTTTCGCCCTGGCAGCTTCCACTGATGCTTTGAAAGAGAGGAGTTTTGTTTGAAAAACGATATCATTGATGAGTTGTGTTTTTCGATATTTTTTTTATACTCTCAATTGAGCTAGATTACTCCATCATGCCAAATTCATTTTGTATTTCCTTTTTCATGAGAGAAAGATATGCTTTTATCGGATGGCATAAACTTTTTATAAATTAAATTTGTAAAAGAGTGATGACAATTAAATCTGTAGGATAGTTTTATAAGCTATTCTTAATTATTTTCGGAGGCTTTCAAATGACTTTTAAATTAATCTCAGCGCTTCTAGCGCTTAACTTAATATTTCCTAAAGCTTTCTCTGCCGCTTCTGAGCCAAGTGTGCAACAAGCTCAAGCAAAAGCAGTGATGAATAATGTTTATGGATCATTTGTGAAGATTATTCCTTACATCTATTCATCAAACGAAAAAATTGAAATCTTAAAAGAGACTTCTCATAAAAACGAAAAAGATGAATTGGTTAAAAATTTAAATGATCTCTCAAACTTTTTTAAGAGTGCTCGTCATGCTGATTTTTTCCAAAAACCTGGTTTCAGGCCAAGCCTAGATACAATCAACGATCACTTAGAAGAGACCATTATTTCAGTGAGCTCTAATAATTTTCTTTTTGCTCAAAAAAGATTAAATGCCATAACTTCTCTTTGTGTCTCATGCCACACACAATTATCAGACTCACTATCGAAAAATTCTTTTGGGGCTGCGATAAATAAAGAAGGGAGGGATAAATTTGAGTCAGATTTTTCTTATGCTAATTATTTATTTCTTGTTCGACGATTTCCAGAATCTAAAATATATTTTGAAAAAGCTATTGAAAATTCGCTTAATAAAGATTCTGTTTTATCAAAAAATGAAATTAATACTTCTCTGCGTAGAATGATAGCAATGCATACAAAAATAAAATTTAATTATAAAGCGACTCAGGAAATATTAGCTAAGTATGAAAATGACAAACGAATTCCAAGCTTAACTAAATCGACACTTAAGGAATGGAGTCAATCTCTTCTTGCTTGGAAAGATTTTGATATCAACTCAGTAAAATCAATAAAAGATTTTATCACTCAGCATTTAACTCCAATTGAAGCTAAAAGAGACAAAGTTGAAGTGGGTGAAGAAGATATGACATTACTCATTTCTTCTGGCGTTTTATCAAACTTTTTAGCAGATAATTCTCTAACAAGTCAAACTCCAGAAATTCTTTATTGGTTATCAATTGCAGAAAGAAGATTAAGTCAGACATATTTTTTCTCGCTAGCAGATCTTTACCTAAAAGATTGCATTAAGCGCTACCCAGCTTCTCCCATTGCCAAAAAATGTTACCAAGAATATGCTGATAATTTGGAAGTAGGCTATAGTGGTTCAGCAGGAACAGTCATTCCACAAGAGGAAAAAACAGAATTATTAAAGTTAAAAGCTTTGTTGAAATAAGCATGAACATTCAATGACATTGCTGCACTCCTGGTGGCGCTTTTAGCTTTTTGAATTGTAAAAAAGGAGTCGTTATATTGAAATCAGCAAAATTGATAGTTCTTACTGGAGGGCCTGGGGCAGGAAAGACAGCAGTCATTGAAATGGCTAAAAAAATTTTATGCAAACATTCTATTATTTTACCAGAAGCAGCCTCCATTATTTTCGGTGGAGGATTTTGGAGACTACCTAGTCTTTCGGCGCGATCGGCCGCTCAAAGGGCCATTTTTCACGTGCAAAATGAGATGGAAAATTTAATTTTAGAAGAAGGGTCATGGTCTATGGGTCTTTGCGATCGAGGAACATTAGATGGTTTGGCGTACTGGCCTTTAGAAGAGAAACTTTTTTGGGAAATGAGTCACAGTAGTCATGAAAAAGAATTAAACAGATACTTGGCAGTTATTCACTTAAGATCTCCTACGGATTTGTTAGGCTATAATCACTCTAATCCGCTTAGAACGGAGACCTCAAGAGAAGCTAAAGAAATTGATGAGCGGATTGCCAAAATCTGGAATGCTCATCCAAATTATGAAGTTGTCGAGAGTTCACAAGATTTTCTAACCAAGGCTAATCTTGCCTTGCATTTGATTGCCAAATACCGCCCTGACTGCTGCAAATAAGTTAGTCAACTATTTATAAGGCAAGGATCTCCATTGGCAGCATTACTTTGAAGTAACGATTAAGCTTTGATATGCTTATAAGTGATTTAATTTTTAAAGGATTTTTTAATGGCCAAGCAACTTATCATCAACCAGACACTCAATGAGTGTCGGGCCGCTCTTATAGAGAACGGAGAAATACTAGATTTTTTAATGGAGCGCTCGCACGATCATCGTCCAGAAGATGCGAGAGTCGACTTTCCTTTTGTCGGAGATATCTATAAAGGAAAAGTGGTGCGAGTTCTTCCAGGAATGCAGTCGGCGTTTGTGGATATTGGTTATGAAAAAGCCGCTTTTCTCTACGTCGATGATGCCTATATTCCTACTATTGAAGAGCAACGCGAGATGGCCGAAAAAAGTAAGCGCTCTCTTGAAGAAAGTCAGCGCCTTGGTGAAATCATCCCCGATGAGCTTTCAACTTTATCGGAAGCTGTTAATATGCGCTTTCGTCCAGATGTTAGTATTGAATCGTTTATAAAGGAAGGTGATGAAATTCTTGTTCAGGTTGCAAAAGAGCCTATCTCAACTAAAGGACCTAGAGTCACTCGTCATATTACTTTTGCCGGAAGACATATCGTCTTCATGCCCTTCATTGAGCACACTGGTGTTTCAAGAAGAATTGAAAGCGAGAAAGAACGGGAGCGGCTTAAAGAAATTCTAGAAACAATTCGCCCCGACGGAACTGGGGTTATTGCCAGAACAGTGGCCGAAGGTCAGTCCTATAAAACCTTAAAGTTTGACTACAATATTTTAGTGAAAATTTGGAAAGATGTTCAAAAACGTGCTGAAAAAGCTAAAGCGCCTTATGTTGTTCATCAGGACTTAAGTTTTATTCAGAGAGTTCTTCGCGATATCACTGATGAAGATGTTGACGAAATCATCTTAGATTCAAAAGAAAATATGAAAGAAGCTGAAAAGTTTATTCAGAAATTTCTTCCAACCATGAAAGGAAAATTTAAGCATTATGCTCAAGACGACGTTTCTATATTTGAAAAGTTTGGAATTGATTTAGAAATTGAACGAGCTATTGATAATAAGGTTTATTTGAAATCTGGCGGCTCGCTTAACATCGATCAGACTGAAGCACTTGTTTCAATCGATGTTAACACAGGTAAATTCATTGGAAGAAAGACCTTCGAAGAGACTATTTTAAAAACAAATTTGGAAGCGGTTAAAGAAATTGCTTATCAGCTTCGCCTTCGCAATTGTGGAGGTATTATCATAGTCGATTTTATTGACATGGAAAAAGAAGAAAATCGACATACCGTTTATAACGCCTTATTAGACGCTTTAAAAAAAGATAGAGCAAAAACTAATGTGCTGCCTATCTCTGGTCTTGGCTTAGTCGAAATGACTAGAAAGAGAACAAGAGATACCCTTTCTCGAATTATGTGCGAGCCTTGTCCTTACTGCGAAGGAACTGGTCGAGTAAAATCGACTCTTACTGTTTGTTATGAACTTATCCGCGAGCTCAATAAAATTTTAGCAAAGTCCAAGGGAGCAAAAGTCTCGATTTATGCTCACCCTGAAGTCACTGCAACACTCACGGGAGAAGATTTTGATTTAATCGAGACACTTGAAGAGGCTCACGGAAAATCAATTCAAATTCGTTCGGAAAATAATTATCACATTGAACAATATGAAATTTTCCCTCAGGAATATTAAGATTTGATTTAGGTAAGTCTTTTAACTAAATTTTGTGCCCCTAAAACTACAGCGGCAATTCCTTGTCCTGGAAACTGAGTGTCACCTAAGAGATAAAAATCTTTTAGAGGTGCAGATGAAATTAAATAATTGATTGGATTTCGCTTAAGAGAGTGGGGGATTCCCCCTACTAATCCCTTGTGCCGATTAGTATAACGAATAAAAGTAGAAGGTGAGCCAGTCATAATATTTTCCAGATCATCTCTCTTTATCTTTAGTGATTGGCAAAGGTGATCAAGGATAAATTTTTCTGTTTCACTTTTTCTTTCTTTGTACACATGAGTGGGCAAATCAAGCCAGCTACTTGATTTAGTATGAGTGGAAATAGTCACCGTCTGACGAGTGTTTTTCCCAGATAAGTCTCTTAACTTATCTTCTGGATGAGACAAAGAGACGAAAAAAGACTTTGAATGACAGTGAGGAATGCTGTCGCAATGAATTTGAAAATATTGCCCTGATCGGTCAAGATCATTTGGAATTGTCAGGTAAATCATAAAGGCTGACCAGCAGTCCTCAACTTTACTCTCTTTTTTTTCTTTTTGGGAAAATTTTCTTTTTATCGTTGGATCAGAAAAGAGTCGAGAGTGATTCCAGATGGGAAGAGTTGAAACAATCTTTTTAGTAGTAAAAATATTTTTTGAAGTAGTAACTTCAAATCCATTATTTATTTTTTTTATACTTAAAACTTTATGACGCAAAAAAAGATTTGAGCATTTTGCTGATAAAGCCTGGCAAAAGGCTTTCATACCTCCCATGGCATAAAATGTATCGTTGGGATAATTTAATCCCATTGCCCCCATAAGCATTGGAGTATCAGACATCGTATTTTGGGCAGTAATAAAGAGTAGTTCGTTAATCATGGCGAGGTAATCTTTATTTTGAAGCTCTCGAAGTCCAAGAGAATTTTCCACGCTCGTTAAAAGGTGGGGAAGTGTCTTTAAAGCTGACAGAATATCTGGTGTTAAAAAAGTGAGAAGGTCTTTCATATTTTCAATGGGAATATGAGAAAACTTCGTTGAAAGCAGCCAGCCCAATTCATTGACACTCGCAATTTTAGATCCGATTAGCTCGTGATTAATCTCTGGAAAATATTTCGCGAGCTCTGCTAGCCATTTTTCTTCATTAGAAAAACGCTTAATTTTTTTATCATTAAAAACAAAAGTAATTCCCGGATCCACTTTTTTTAAGTCTAATTTTAAATCAAGTGCCTCGATTAACTGATGAAGTGGTCTTCCTGGAAGTAGACCTGCTAATGTAGTTGCTCCAGCATCAAAGAGATAGCCTTGGCGTTCAAAATAAGAACTGCAACCACCAACCAAAGAGTGGGATTCACAAAGCCCCACTCTGAAGCCTTTTTGCCCCATAAGTGCAGTAAATGCCAGACCACTGGCCCCGGCACCAATAACAATATAATCAAAATCCATAAGTGATTATAGCAAAAAATTCTGGTCTGTCGCTGCTTGCAGAAATTGATTTTGATCGTCTATGTTTTGTCTTAGACTATCATCCAGTGAATGAGAGTATAAATGAAACTAGACTAAGGAGAGATTGTGAATACAAAAATTAGCGATTGGACAAAAACGAAAGTTTGGTTAGTAGGAGCAAGTGACGGCATTGGTGCGGCTTTGGCAAAGAAACTACTAGCTTTAGGAGCAACTGTCATTTTAAGCGCGAGAAGAAGAGAGAAATTAGAAGAAGTAGCCAAAGGCTTCTCTAACGCTATTATTATGCCATTAGACGCGCTCGATTTATCGGCCTTGACATTAGCTGCCGATTCTATTGATGGATTAAATTTAGTGATCTACATGGCCGCTGATTATAGCCCGATGACTTCTGATAAATTAAATGCCGAAATAGCAGGAAGAATTATCGATGTTAATTTTAAGGGTGCAATTAATCTAAGTGCTGTTGTTATCCCAAAGTTATTGGAAAGAAAAAAAAATCATCCAAATGAAATTGTTCACCTCTCCTTAGTTGCAAGTGTAGCCGGCTTTATCGGACTACCTCAATCTTCTGTTTATGGAGCCACAAAGGCCGCTCTCATTAATTTCGGTGAAAGTTTATACTTTGATTTACATCGCATTGGTTTAGATGTTTCTATAGTTAATCCCGGTTTTGTTAAAACAAGATTAACAGAAAAAAATGATTTTCCTATGCCTTCGATAATGACTCCCGAAATTGCAGCTGATGAAATTATTAAAGGTTATGAAAGAGGAGTCTTCGCCAATACATTTCCTTTTGCTTTCTCTCTATTTTTTAGATTCCTTAGAATTTTGCCTTACAGTTGGCATTTTAAAATTATGAATCTGTCCGTGAAAGTATAATTATAACTTGATAAAGGAAGGTATTTAATGTTCCCAATAAATGTAGTTGAAAAGGAAACAGGGATAAGTAAATTCCTACTAAGAATGTGGGAGCGGCGCTACACTTTCCCTCGTCCCGTGCGAGATTCAAAAGGAGAGAGACTTTATAGTCAAGATGATATTGAAAAATTAAATGTTGTTAAATTATTAATGGAAGAAGGCTATAGGCCTTCTAAGATTATCAATCAAGAATTAAGTCAATTACGCGAGCTTTTAAGTACCTTTAAAAGTAAAAATGTACCCCAACCTCAAGCTCAGTTAGAGTCGGT
>CANFNL010000042.1 GCA_947448205.1 Bacteriovoracaceae bacterium | reverse complement strand
CTCCACCATGGATTTTTGCCATAGTCATTGTGATTGCTGCTGTTAATGTCGTCTTTCCATGATCTACGTGACCAATAGTTCCGATGTTAACGTGCGGTTTATTACGGTCGAATTTTTCCTTAGCCATTGGGCATCTCCTTCTTAATTATATTCTTTATTAAACAAGAATTAATCTTTTATATGGGCTTATAACGTGTTCTAAATTTAGTCAACAGTATGCCTCTATAGCGACTTGCTGACAAGAGGAAAAAATGGAGCTCCAGATGGGAATTGAACCCATGACCTCTCCCTTACCAAGGGAGTGCTCTACCACTGAGCCACTAGAGCGCACCTAGTTTTGCAAATAAAAATAAAGTAAGCCTTATGTTGTGTAAAGCAAACTTTATTTTAATCATTGAATTTCTTGGTAAGAAAAATGGAGCGGGCGACAAGATTCGAACTTGCGACATCCACCTTGGAAGGGTGGCGCTCTACCAACTGAGCTACGCCCGCATAGATAACTTGGTAAGAAATGGTGGAGAGAGAAGGATTCGAACCTTCGAAGGATCACTCCGACAGATTTACAGTCTGTTGCCTTTGGCCACTCGGCAATCTCTCCTCATATCCAGCTCTCACATGAAAGATAATGGAGCTGACTATAGGAATCGAACCTACGACCGTCGGTTTACAAAACCGATGCTCTACCAACTGAGCTAAGTCAGCCTACAGTATCTACCGCTATGCTAGGGGTAATTTATAATCTGAAGTTATTTCAAAGGCAATATTTTTTTTAACTTTTTATTAGTTAATCTTCTCCAAATATTTTTTCCATGGCAATTGCCGCAGCAACCGACACGTTTAAAGACTTAATTTTGCCTGCAGGCTTAAAGGAAATTGTTGTTTCAACCACTCGACTGACTGCGTGTGACAATCCCACATCTTCAGCGCCCAAAATTAAACAAATAGGTTTTTTATGATCAATTTCGCCCAGTGATCCACTTGCATGTTCGGATAAGCCAATGCATATTACACCCAATTCTTTTATTTTTGTGATTGTTTTGGGAAGTGCTGAACAGCGAACAATTTTTACATGCTCAGTTGCTCCTGAGGCAATTCGAGAGAAACCTGGACCAAGTCCAAAATTTCCTTTTGCAGATATAAGTATAACGTCGACGCCATAAAATGCAGCCGTTCTCATAATAGCTGCTCCGTTGTGAGCATCAGTCACTTGGTCAAGAGCGAGAATCTTTATAGGTATTCTGCTTTCAAGTTGATTATAAATCCATGTAGGCTCTAGGATATTTATTGGACTTACTAACATATATATTCCAGATGGTACTCGTTGGAATTCTAAATCCAAATCACGGTAAATTTTTTTTGCTTCTTCTTGTAGGGCGTGACCTTCCAACCATCTTACTTTGGTTAATGGAAGTTCATTATCTCGAAGACCACTTCGCTTTTTAAATTCTTGAAACCCCTCATCTGTTGCTACAATTTCAAAAATTTGTCGCTCAGGATTCCTTATCGCTTCGGCAATACTATGAATGCCAACAATCATATCGTGATCCATAAAATTCCTATTTAAGAAGATTTATTAAGGTTGAAATTAAGTCATCTTCTTTTACCTTTGAAACATTTCCTGTTTTTCTTTCTATGATTTCTAGTTCACCAGTGGCTCCAAAGTCTCTTTCGCCTAAAACAACTCTAAACGGTAACCCCAGTAGGTCGGAATCTTTAAATTTATTACCTGGTCCAATATTTCTATCGTCGTAAACGACTTCAATTCCAGCATTCAACATTTCTTTATAAATCTCATCAGCAATTTTTACAAATTCTTCAGCCTTAACAATTGTTGCAAAATAAATATCATAAGGTGCGATTGTTTTAGGCCAAATAATTCCATTATTATCATGGTTTTGCTCAATCGCTGCGGCAACAACTCTTGTGACGCCAATGCCATAACATCCCATCAATGGAGTTACTAACTTTCCGTTTTGGTCGAGAATTCCAACCTTCATATCTTTTGTGTATTTGTCTCCTAGTTGGAAAACATGACCCACTTCAATTCCTCGTTTTTCTGTGACTATATGCTCTCCGTCTAGTGTCAAGTCTCCTGCTCGAGCTAAACGTAGATCGGCTACATCAATTTTTATTGTATCTCTCTTTGGATTATATCCTTCAATATGTATATCTTTTTTATTGCCACCAATAATATAACTCGCATCAAGATTAATACTTTTATCAAAAACCATAGCTATGTCTGCCTCAAGGCAAACTGGACCTATATATCCTTTCCATAATTTTGCACTTTTCATCTGCTCGTCGCTAGCAGGTGTTAAGTGGTCACATTTTAAAAAAGAGTGAAGTTTAATTTCATTCAAAAAATCATCGCCTAGTAATAAAGCCATGATTAATTTTGATTCTTGCCCAGTCGTTGCAATATACATCATCGATTTTAAGCTGTGATGCTGAGGTATATTTAAAAATGTACAAACGTCTTCGATGGTACTTTTGCTTGGTGTTGAGACTTCCTTTAATGGAGATAATACTAAATTAAACTCTGAATGTGCTCTTACTGTTTGAGCTTTTTCAACGTTGGCAGCGTATTGTGCTTCTTGAGAATAAATAATTAGATCTTCACCGGCATTTGCCACAACTTGAAATTCATGAGTTTTAGAATCAGCAGACGCCATTGCACCACCATCGGCAACTACGGGTATAAATTCTAAACCTAGCCTAGTAAAAATTGCTGTATAGGCGTCATACATCTCCTGGTATCCTTCATCTAAACTAGCTTTATCCATATGAAAGCTGTAAGCATCTTTCATGGTAAATTCACGCCCTCTCATTAAACCAAAACGTGGTCTTATTTCATCGCGAAACTTAGTATTAATTTGATAAAGTTTAACTGGTAGTTGTTTGTAAGATTTTGTAGTTTTTCTAAAAATATCTGTAACTGCTTCTTCATTAGTTGGAGAGATACAAAGATCTGAATCTTTCTTATCTTTAAAACGAAGCATAAGTCCGCCCATTTTATCCCAACGGCCTGTTTCTTGCCAAAGCTCTCCAGGAGTCACAACAGTCATTGTGATTTCAAAGCAGCCAATCTTATTTAATTCCTCTCGAATAATGTTTTCTACTTTTCGAATTGAGCGAAGTCCCATTGGCAGATAATTGTATAAGCCTGCTCCTGATTTATGAATTAAACCAGCTCTAAGCATTAATTGATGTGAAGAAATTTCAGCATCAGCTGGTATTTCTTTATAAGTTTGCCAAAAACCATTTGAGAGTTTCATAAGAATCACCTTGAATGAAAATTAATTGATAATACTACAAGCTTATAGTTAATGAAATGTCGGAGCAAGCGCTCTAGGGAGTGCAAAAGCCTCGACGGTTTCGCGCTCAAGAGAGGCTGCAGAGACAATTTCATATGCTGAAGGAGTAGCTAAAAGCTTACGGCAAAGTAAATTATGCAAATTATGACCTGATTTAAAAGTTGTAATTTTTCCGGCTATTTCATAACCTAGCAATGAAATATCCCCAATCGTATCTAGAATTTTGTGGCGAACAAATTCATCAGCAAATCGCAGCCCTTCTGGATTAACTACTCTGTAATCATCTAAGACAATTGCGTTGTCGAGAGATCCCCCCTTAATTAGACCTTTTCTTTTAAGCGCATCTACGTCTTTCAATAAACCAAAAGTTCTCGCACGCCCGATTTCACTGATATAGTTTTCACATGAAAATTCAAAAATTTTATTTTGTGATTTAATACTTGGGTGTGCAAAAACAATAGTTGAGTCAATGATAAGCTTTGAAGAAGGCTCAATTTCGGCCCATTTATCATCAACTTCAACACGAATTTTTTCTAAAACTATTAAAAACTTTTTAGATTTATTTAAAGTCACTATTCCTGTTTCTTTTAACAAAAAGACGAAGGAAGCGCCTGATCCATCCATAATTGGAACTTCAGGGCCATCAATTTCACAAAATACGTTATCAATTCCAAATCCGTAAAAAGCAGATAAAAGGTGTTCAACTGTGTGGACAGAATTAGCACCAGCACCAATTGTTGTGTTATTTTCTGTTGCCCCAACCGTTTCTGCACTTGCCTTAAGGATTGGAGCATTTAAAATATCTACGCGTCGAAATTGAATGCCAAAATCAGCAGCGGCGGGATGAAGTGTTAAAGTGACCTTCTTTCCAGAGTGGATACCGATTCCCGTGACAGATACTTTCTTCGCAATTGTGCGCTGGTTGAGCATTTAGCTTTTTACCTTTAAATAGTTATATACCTTAATGTTTTTATCAGTTTACAGGTTGCATTATATATTGGCAACTAGATTTGATTATAAACGTAAATCAATAAGTCACAAGAATTTAAAATGTGGACAATATCGGGTCAGCATATTCCGACTTTTCTTATCAAATAATGTTAAAAATTCTAAAAAATAGCTATAATTGAATAATTATCCCTACAATAAATGAGATTTATAAAATGAGTATTTGGAAGCGCGCCCTAAATATCGAATCTATCAATAATTTTAGTTCAAACACTCTTGTCTCTCACCTTGGTATTAAAATTACTCAGGCTGGCGAAGATTATCTCGAAGGGACAATGCCTGTCGATGACAGGACAGTACAACCTTATCGACTACTTCATGGTGGAGCCTCTTGTGTTTTGGCCGAAAGTCTAGGAAGTATAGCTGCAAATTTTTGCATAGATACAAATGAATTTATGGCCGTTGGTCAACATATTGAAGCAACTCACTTGAGACCTGCTCTTAAAGGTGAAGTTCGCGGCAGAGCAAAGGCAATTTACATTGGTAAATCTTCACAGACTTGGAGAATTGAAATTTTTAATGATGAAAATAAATTGATTTGTGATTCAAAGATCATACTGGCCATTGTCAAAAAAAATAATCAGTTTAATTTTTTTAAGTGGTCTTTTGATTTCTGACTAATTTCTCTTCCGCGAGGAGTTCTTAATAGAAAACCCTCTTTCAATAAATATGGCTCATAGACATCTTCAATTGTTGTTCTATCTTCAGAGAGGGTCGCACATAAAGTCTCTATACCAACAGGTCCCCCCTTATAATATTCCTCTATCACCTGAAGGATTTTACGGTCCATGCGATCAAGTCCATAATTATCAATCTCCATTAGTGCCAAAGATTTCAAAACAGATTCTTCAGAAATCAATGTTTCACCTTTAACTAATGAAAAATCTCTTACTCGTCTTAAAATTCTATTGGCTATTCGAGGTGTTCCCCGTGCACACTGAGCAATAAGAATTAATGCCTTTTTCTCGAGGGTGACATTTAATTTTCTTGCATTGTTTTCAACTATACTTGCAAGTTCATTATGATTGTAAAAATCAAAATGCAAGTGAGCCATAAAACGATCTCGAAGAGGATTAGAAAGTAGACCAGATCTTGTAGTTGCTCCAATTAATGTAAATGGAGCAACTTGAATTTGCATCGTACGAGCAGAAGGTCCCTGACCAATGACTATATCTAGGCGGTAATCTTCCATTGCCGAATAAAGTATTTCTTCAACTGAAATGTTCATTCGATGAATTTCATCAATAAATAAAACGTCTCTTGGCCCAAGGTTAGTTAAAATGGCAGCGAGATCACCTTTTTTCTCAATAGCTGGACCAGAAATAACGTGAAGTTCACTACCTATCGATTTTGCAATTATCATTGCTAGAGAAGTCTTGCCTAAACCGGGTGGACCAGACAGTAATGCATGGTCCATTGCAGAGTTTCTAATTCTTGCCGACTCGACCATCACTTCAATATTTTGAACTACTTTTTTTTGTCCGATATATTCAGTAAAATTAGATGGTCTTAAAAGTACTTCATGTTTAAATTCTTCTGGGCCAGTTTCTGCTGTAACAATTCTTTCGCAGTCATCTCTATTTTCAAATTCCATAAATTAAACTTCTTTTAAAACTAAATGAATTAGTTGTTCTGGTTTTGAAATATTATTTGCACCTAAAATTCTTTGAGCGATAGGAATAATCTTATCTTCTTTAAAGCCCAATTCTTTGCAAGCCATTAAAGCATCGTTTAAAATCTCATGTTGATTAGCGACAACAGATTGCACATTTTCAACGTAAGTGGTTTCTTCGAACATTTCTATTAAGTTTGGTTTTTGCATTACAGGTTTCGCTCTTAATGTCTTTGAAGAATCACTATACATTTTCACACGATCAATTTTACCTGATAAATCAAGAATTATCTGAGCAGCACCTTTACCACCAAGACCAGGTACTTTTGTCAAAGTTGCTTTTGCTTCTAAATTAACTGCGTTTATAATTTCATTTACACCAATGTTTGAAATTAGTCCGTATGCTGATTTTGGCCCAATTCCTTTTACCGTTAGCAACAATTCAAAAAGTTTTTTAGCCCTTAAAGAATGAAAACCATATAGAGTTTCTGAATCTTCTTTAATAATATGGGCTATAAAAATCGCAGCCTGGCTTCCTTCCACTAACACCTTGTTGTAATAGACTTGATAACCTATTCCAGATGTTGTTTGCAAAACAGATTCTTGACCATCACTAAAAAGTACTTCGCCACATAAAAATCCAATCATAATTCATTTCCTTTATTGAGCTTCATTGACTTAGATTCTTGTAGGCGAATTCTCATATCGCGATTGAGTGCATGGCAAACCGCAATTGCTAATGCATCTGATTCATCCGTCGTTTTAAAATTAATCTTTCCAAACATCATACTTAAAGCTTTATCGACTGCTTCTTTTGATGCGTGACCATGACCGGTAACGGAAGATTTTACAAGATTGGGTGAATATTCAAAAATTTGACCTTTTCTCGTTTGAGAAAATGCAGCAATCATGGCTCCTCGAGCCTGGGCAAGTTTGCTTAAAGCTTCGACACTTTTAACATAGATTAGTGCTTCAACAGCTACCTCATTGGGCTGAAACTTTTTAATAACTTCATCACATGAATGGTAAATCAGTCCAAGTCTTTCAATGAATTCATCGACCTGGTCGTACTTCATTGCCCCAGAGGTCAGGTAAGATATTTTTTTTCCCTTCACTTCTATAATAGCGTATCCTGCTTTTCTTGAGCCAGGATCTATCCCTAAAATAATCACTTTAAACCTTTGTTTTTGATAAATGTTCCTACATAAAAAACTAATGACCCGCCAATCAGTTGAATTAACTCCAACTTTCCGTAATCACCTTTCGTTAGACCTGCGAATAAGCATAGTCCCACTGAGGAAAATCCAACGAGTTGCATTCCAAGACCAAGATAAAAGTACATAATAATTCCTCTCTAAAATCGTACTGGAGTTTTTTTTCTTTGTAAAAAGATCTGTAGATAAGTTATCATCCTTTTCATGACTCAAATCCTAAGCGCTGCCCCTGTTAGAAAAAAAATCACTAAAGATCTTAAAAGTGAGTGTGTTTACTTAAAAGAAAATGGTGTTGTACCATATCTTAAGGTTCTCCTTGTTGGAAATAATCCTTCAAGTGTAATTTACACTAATAGCAAAAAAAAATATTGTGAAAAAATTGGCGCAAAGTGTGACATTATCTCACTCAATGAAAATGTTCATGCCAAACAATTCTTAGATATTATCGAGAACATTAATAACGATTCTGATGTTCACGGTTGTATAATTCAACTTCCACTTCCTCCTCACCTGGCTCATTTAGATATTGGTAAATTAGTAAGCAGTCAAAAAGATATAGATGGATTTCATCCCGAAAATCTCTACGCGCTCATGAGTAATAGAGATTTAGAAAATCATTTTATTTCTTGTACTCCCAAGGGAATCGTTTCACTGCTTACTGAATACGGTTTCCAAATCGCAGGTAAAAAAGTTACCATAATTGGACGGAGCATGATTGTAGGTAAACCGCTTGCTTGTCTCTTCACAAATCTTGATGCGACCGTTACACTTTGCCATTCTAAAACTCATGATTTGCATGAAATTTCTAAGTCATGTGATATACTAGTTAGTGCAGTTGGAATTCCTAACTTAATTGATGAAAGTTTTCTCTCTGATAAAAAAAATCAAATTGTTATTGATGTCGGAATGAATAGTGATTCATCTGGTAATTTGTGCGGCGATGTAGATTTTGAAAAAGTAAAAGATCTCGTTTACGCAATCACCCCTGTTCCAGGAGGTGTTGGCCCAATGACCATCATTTCCCTAATGCAAAACCTTTTACAAGCTAGCAAAAAAAGGTTATCTCTTTAATCTCTTTTTAGGAGCTAAAAATGTCAATTCAAAAAACTTCACTTTATGAAGAACACCTTTCTTTAAATGCTAAAATGGCTCCTTTTGCTGGATTTGACATGCCCCTTCAATACACTTCAGTAAAAGAAGAAGTGCTGGCGGTAAGAAAAAATGCCGGTGTGTTCGATGTTAGTCACATGGGTGAATTTTTAGTCACTGGTCCAGAAGCGATTGCATTTGTAGATTATATTGTTACAAATGATTTTCAAAATGCTGAAATGAAAAAAGCAGTTTATTCTCCGCTTTGTAGAGAAAATGGAACAGTTATTGATGACCTAATTGCTTACAAATTAACCGAAGACCGCGTTCTAATTTGCGTCAATGCATCGAATATTGAAAAAGATTGGAATTGGATCTCCACACAGGCTTCAGCTTTTAAGTGTAATATTGAAAATCAATCAAGCGATTACTCTCTACTTGCTATTCAAGGCCCAGAATCTGAAAAAATTATAAGAAATTTGGGGATTTTAACAATTGCTGATTTTCCCTATTATTCAATCACTGAAACCAATTTTCAGGGTCAAAAACTTATAATAGCTCGAACTGGTTACACTGGTGAAGATGGGTTCGAAATTTTTACAAGTCATACTTTTGCAAAACAACTTTGGAAGCAATTCTTAGATAGTGGCGTTAAGCCGTGTGGATTAGCTGCAAGAGATGTGCTCCGTTTAGAAGTTTGCTACCCGCTTTATGGACATGAATTAACAGATGAAGTAACTCCGCTTGATTCTGGACTTGCTTGGACTGTTAAAATGACTAAAAATAAATTCATCGGAAAAGATGCTCTGGCCATTTATAAACCTCGCTACCAACTGGTAAAACTTTCACTCGAAAAAGGAATTCCAAGAGAAGGTTACAGTGTTCTTGATATTAACAACAATACAATCGGCAAGGTCACATCAGGAACTATGTCAGTTTGCACTGGTAAGGGAATTGCGATGGCTTTAATTGAAAAAGATAAAATTCCGACGGATAAAAAATATTTGATTAATATCAGAAATACAAACTATGAAGCTAACTTCCATGCAAAAGCTTTTATTACAGGGGGACACAAATAATGGCACAAAATATTCCAGCTGATTTAAAATATACAAGAGACCATGAGTGGACAAAAATTGATGGGGATACTGTCATTATTGGTATCACAGATTTCGCTCAATCAGCTCTTGGTGATATCGTTTTTGTTGAACTTCCAGAAATTGGGAAAACACTTACGGCTCATCAAACTTTTGGAGTTGTAGAGTCTATTAAATCTGTAAGTGATTTATATTCTCCAATTTCAGGTACCGTTATAGAAGTTAATAGCGAATTACCAAACACTCCAGAACTTTGTAATTCAGCACCATATGATTCAGCTTGGATGATAAAGGTTAAACTATCAAATATTCAAGAAATAAATACACTTTTAAATGCTACTGATTATCAAAACTTTCTTACTACTTTGTAATAATTACAGGCGAAATGTTCTCTATGAATATTTCGCCACTTCTCTAATGCAAGGAAAATATTTTCAAAAATGTACAATTTAATCCTATTTTTTTCGTCAAGAAAGATTGATTTCTTAGAATTTTTTTTTATTTAAAAAATTCTTTACTGAATTTATCAAACACATCATACTCAGCGAACCAATAAATAATAAACACTAAACTTTTTGAGATAGGATCCGTGATATTATGATGTCTGATAAACAAGACGCAATTCAGCTTCTCAATACTGCAGTCATTAAGAGCAAAGAAAAAAGAATTAATGCCTCTTACGAAGACAGGCTGGCTAAAATTTGTAACTCTCCTGTTATGGATTCATTGCTTGCAGCAGTTGATCACCTTTCTGAGCAACAAAAAATATCTAAAGACCATGCTGCAGTTCAGATTATTGAAACGATCAGAGAGCTTGACACTATTTGGAATGACTATGTTCTAATGGAAGGTATCAGCAAGTTAAAAGATCTTTTAAAAAATAATATCCATTAACTTTTTACAACAAATCCCCATTGAATTATGGCCCGACCTCCAACTAATAAACCTTTCGGAGGGTTTGGAAAAGGGCCAGCTTTATTAAAGGACTCGATCGCTGCTTGATCGAGTTCTCTTATTCCACTTGTTCCATCGATTTTAATATCAAGAATATTTCCTTTGCTATCAAGGGTAACTGTTATTGCCGTTATTAGGTTCTCACTTGATGGAAGCCTTCTTCCAGACTTATAAAGATTTTTAGCCTTACTCGCTATAGTACTTCCCCAGTATTGCTCTAATTGCTGACGAATACGGTGATAAAATCCGTAATACTTAAACTCTGTTGTATTGAGATTAGTCATATCCCCCAAAGGAACATCTTCTACAAAATCGTTATTTCTAGCAAGCCCAGCAGAATCACTACTTCCTCTCTCAACACCAAGACTGGAAAGATTTTTTTTGTTTATTGATTTTAAACGCACATTCTCATCTGCGATTTGCTTTTCAAGCATTTCTTTCTCTTCTGAATTGGAAATGGCCATAACTCCAAGCTCACTTAAACTCAGTGTTTTAGATTTACTATTTTTTATTTCTTTGTTTTTTGTAATTTTTTTTGCAGCAGAAGAAGCCTCCAAGTTATTTGCTTTAGAAACTTCATCTCCTAATTTATTGCCGATACCAGCTTTTTTAAAGGCACCATTGTTTAGTGCCATTGTTTGGCGATCAAAGCTTTGATTAACTTCTCCAGCAAATCTAGATTCAACTGGTTTCTCTTTTTTACCATTTAACTCATTGGCCACAATTTGTTTATTTCTAGCATTTTTAATTTCTTTCAATTGCTTTTGTGTAATAAACTTTACGTTATCTAATTTTACAGCATTAACTTTTTGGCCATGCGTTTGTCCTGCATTAAGTTGATCATGCTTTGAATTTAGGTTTTTATAAAAAATAAAGCTTAAAAAACCAATATGCAAAAAGAGCGATACGAAGAGTGCTAAAGAATACCGCGTGCGATTTTTATTAAATAACTTCATTTTTTTCCTTAAAAACTAGATAAAGTTTCCTAAAACTCTATCGGCGTCAGGGAATAAAAGCTTATATTACTTACAGCTTCGCCATAGTTGACAGCTGAGTAGTAAAATCAGTTATTGATTCTCAAAATACTCGTCGTCACCCAGGGGTCTCGTTTTGGCAGGAGCCCCAACTCCGACTGCTTCTGAGGCAGCATCACTTCCCTCTGCAAAATACTCTAATATTGCCCCTGGTGTATTAGGGGCAACCCTTCTTCCTGTTTCTTTGTTTATCCATGCCTGAGTAATTCCTGCTGGCATTTCAAAAGGTGGATCTCCAAATTTTTTAATACTGGCCCTCATGTACTCTTTCCAAATTGGCAAAGCCGCTCTAGCACCAGTTTCACCATGCCCAAGTGTTTTATTATCGTCAAAACCATTCCAAACGGCAGTAACAACATTTGCAGTGTAACCAACAAACCAAGCATCCACGTAGTCATTAGTTGTACCTGTTTTACCAGCGATATTTGGACTTAGATCACTTGCAGCTGCGGCAGTTCCTGAAGTAATGACTCCTTTCATTAGCCCAGTCATTACAAAAGCAAGCCTGGGATCATAGACCTGGGTTTCATCCAAGGTTTTTTGAAATGGATTTGTTACTACAGCTATAGGGGTATCTTTTTTCTCATTTTCAGTATCTGTGCTTACTTCTTTAGACTTTATCTCATCAGAAATTTCATTCACTGTATACTTTTTTCCATTGCGATCCACGACCGATAAAATCGCTTTTGGTGAAACCAACTTTCCACCATTAGGATAAAGGGCATATGTAGCAACCATATCTCTAGGGTTAACTCCAAAAGTCCCAAGAGCTATACTTAAATTGCTTTCAAGTTTTGCATTAAAACCTATACGCTCAACAAATTTTAAAATCGTTCCTACACCAACTTTGTCTGCCATTTTTATAGTTGGTATGTTTCTGGACTCTTCCAGTGCAGTTCTCATTGTAACTGGTCCTTTATAGTCACCCTCATAATTTTTTGGCTTCCAACTCGAAGCCGAATCAAAACCTGGCATTGCTTCTGGTGTATCCATAATTATTGTGGCCGGATTGTATCCATGTTCAAGAGCTGCAGAATAAAGAATTGGTTTAAAAGATGAGCCCGGTTGGCGTTTAGCTTGAACAACTCTGTTAAACTTAGAAATTCTAAAATCACTTCCACCAACATAACTTATAATCTCTCCTGTTTTTGCATCAATTGAAAAGAGAGCTCCTTGAACTTCTGGGACTTGATCAAGGGAGCAAATAATATATTTTTGATTTTTTATTTGAGCTGAATTTCTCGCTTTACTTAAATTAAGAGTGCCCTCTTTACCTAGGTATGAAGTTAGTGAGGATATTTTCTTTACCATTTGAACATGAATCAAGTCTCCCTCTCGTAAAATAGTTGAAGGCTTTGATACTTCTTGAAAATATCCAGAATTCTCATTAATACTTCTTTTATGTCCCCACTTAAAATAGTCAAAAGGAATAACACCGGGTGAACCTGCTAAAGAAATATAAATTAAATGAAGTGAGTCATCAACTTTCGTTACAACTGCTTCATATTGTGTATTAGTTTCTAGGACATTTGGTAAGTCGTCATTGTCACTTAGACCGGCAACAAAGCCTTCTTCATTGGCAGCGGTATTAAGTTTTTTTTCTTGATCTTTCATTTGAATAAAAGAATTTTCATTGAAGTCGTATTCAAAAACTTTTTCATTTGAATCACTGATCGTAAAAAAAAGAGAGCGCTTTTTGTAAATATTTTTCCGCGTTTCAATTTCAAATCTTGAAAACTCTTCATTACCTATGTGGGCAAATGGGCCTTTGAATCCTTGACGCTTGTCAATTTCTTTAATTCCTTTCAAGATCTGTTCTTCAGCAACTTTCTGCAACTCCCAATTAAGGGTTGTTTTAATTTTATACCCATCAACTAAAAAAGATTTTTCACCGACAGAATCAACCACTTTTTGACGAACCCACTCAGTAAAATAGCCTGCGCGTAAATCATCCTCTCTTATTCTATAAACAGTTTTTTCTTTCAACGCACTTTCAAATTGCGACTTGGATATCTTGCCTAATTTATACATTCTTTCTAAAACATAATGCTGACGCATTTTTGCAGCTTGAGGCTTAACATAGGGTGAATATTTTCCTGGTGCAACTAATAACCCTGCCATCATTGCAGCTTCTGCAACTGAAATATCTTTTAGCTCTTTATTATAATATCCATGAGCAGCTGCCTTGACACCGTAGTAGCCGCCTCCAAGATAGACTTGGTTAAGATAAAGAAAAAGAATTTCTTTTTTATTAAGTTTTTCTTCTATTTTTTGGGCCAATAAAAAATCTTTTACTTTTCTCGTAATAGAGCGCTCAGAAGTTAAAAGTAAAGATTTCGCCACTTGTTGGGTAATTGTACTTCCCCCTTGCACGACTTTTCCCGCCCTAAAATTTGCGAACATTGCACGAGCGAGCCCAAGATAATCAACACCCTTATGTTCAAAAAACTTATCGTCTTCAGCTGATAAGAAAGCATCAATAACTCTAGCTGGAACTTCTTTCATCTCGACAATTTCTCTTTTCTCTAGCCCCAACTCAGCTAATAAAACTCCATCCTTGGAATATATTTGTGAGGCAAGATTTGGTTTATAATCTTGGAGCTTGTCTATTTTTGGTAAATCTAAATTGAAGTAAGTAAATATAACTGCACCAGTAATTCCAGCAATAAAACTCAACCCTATTAAAGTTAAGAAAATTTTAAAGATTAGCCCTTTCATTATTCATTTCCTGAGTTAGCTAGACTATCAACTTTAGCCTGTATTTTTCTTAGAAGAGTCGGTGACTGCTTTAACATGAAATCAAATGATTTTTGCATAAACAGAGCACTTTCTTTGGTTGAATCTAAATTCATCATCTGAAGTGGTAAAGTTACACTATAATCATAGTCTTTTGTTTCTTTTTGAATATGCCCTGCAATTGCACCATAAATTCCGATTAAAAACTCATTAGTATTTTCAAAATCAAACTTACTACCAAGTACATCAAGAGCAATTGTAAAATCAGCTCCCAACTGCCTTAGCAATCGAGCATTGAAAACCTCTTTTTCAAATGCTGCAGAATATTTTTGCCCGCCCTTTGAGACTGAAGCATTATTTGAAAGTCTTAAATTTAACAAAAGTAAATCCCTAATATTTCCTTTATCGAAATAATATGTTTTACGAGTTATATGATCATATAATGTTACAAAGAGCTTCTTTTTGGTATCCTGAAGATTCATATTTTTAAATTTAAGAAGAAATGATTTGTCGATTTCATTTATCCAATCTTGATCGTAGAGTTTATTTTTTTTCTTTTCTTTGAAATATTTATAAAAATTCCACTCAATTACTTCTGGAGTCATGCCAGAAGCATACATTGCTGCAACGATTGCCCCAAAACCAGTTCCTGAAATAATTTCTGGGCTTAGATTCAGTCTTTCTAATATTTTCAAAGCTGAAACATAATTTACTGTACGATAAATTCCTGGGCCAAGAGTTAATCCGATTCTTATTTTTTTTTCATCTAATCGAGGAACTGATTCTCCTTGGCTGCCATTGAATATATCCCCACCTTTATCGCCAACTCTAACTGTTTCCTCAGTGGGTATAATATCAATTGTTTTTTCAACTCTATCATTAATGATTAAATCAACATGGTCTTGCTGAATTTTATTATTTGAATTACGTGGAAGCTCTATTGAATGTATTGTTTTAATAGACGAGCAGCTACCTAAAACAAACACTAAAGCGAGAAGGACAAATACTTTATTCATTAAACTCCTGATAAATCTTCTTCCTTTAAGCTTTCAGTAAGTATAGCAATTTTTTTTTCAGCAATTGAAAGTTGCGCTTTACACTCTTTATATAATTTAGTTCCTATCTCAAATTGCTCTAAACTTTGCTCCAGTCCAACATCGCCAGACTCTAGTTTGCTAACAATTGATTCTAATTCTTTTAGTGATTCTTCGAAATTTTTTTTCTTAGTCATATTATTCCTATTTCAATATTTACTGGATACTTAAGTCTTTTAGACCTGTATTTTGTGTCAAAAACACCACATCGACCTAGTCTTTTTTTCCAGCCTATTGAGCTTATATTTTATTTAAAGATACATTATCAATAACTTACTTGGAAGTGCTTTCAGGGGACAATTTTACCTATGTAGAGATTTTGGCACCTCGCAAGTTATAGTTGAGAAAGAATCTAGTTAGATCTTCATAAGGGGGATTCATTTGCGAGAACTTTGGGTGCCTTTATCTGGTGCGATTGCTCAACAAAGAAATGTTGAGACTATCGCTAATAACGTAGCCAATGCAAATACTCCAGGCTTTAAAAAAGAGCAGCTAGTTTTTAAAGAACATCTGGCAGCGCTAGAAAGTCCTAACGCTCAAGTAGACTTACCTCAAAAGGAGTGGAAGCCTGAAGATTTTTATCGAAGTTATAACGCTGAAGATGCATTTGTTAAAGTTGATGGTGCGTATACGTTGCACGATCAAGGTCAATTATCACCAACAGGCAATGCTTTTGACAATGCCTTAAATGGACCAGGATTTTTCGAAGTTCTCTCACCTAATGGTGTTCGCTATACAAGAAAAGGAAATTTAACGATTAATAACGAAGGAAAGTTGGTTACTGATCAGGGGTATTTATTATTAAGTAAAGCTCCGCCACCTATCGCTGGAGCTGATGGAAAATTGATCCTCAATAGTCCTCCAGAATCTAGAGCAATTAGTGTAGGAAATAATAAATTTTCAATAAATCTTGAAGGTGAAGTTTTCAGTGGTCCAAATAAGATTGCAGAATTATCACTTGTAGAATTTAGTGATGTTCATGCATTAAAAAAAGAAAGTAATTCTCTTTTCATTAATCCTGATCAAAAAAATGTAAAAATTGGTGAAAATAAAACAAGTGTTCACCAGGGCTTTGTCGAGCAATCTAATGTTAATGCAGTCTCTGAGATGTCTTCATTAATAAATGCTAATCGAAATTTTGAAACCATACAGAGAGTAATTAAGACCTATGACACAATGAGTGGGAAAGCAGTAAACGAGATATCGAAATTTTAATTTTTTGGCATGACCAAGGAAAATAGCAGATGAATAAAACACTTTTAACAATCTTGGCACTTGGAAGTTTTAGCGAGGTGCATGCAATGATGAAAGCACTAAGTACGGCCGCATCTGGTATGACGGCACAAGAAACATATGTCAGCACAATTTCCAACAATATTGCCAACGTTAATACCACAGGTTTCAAAAGAGGTAGAACGGAAATAGACGATTTAGGATATGAAACTATTCAAGAACCTGGAGCGCGATCTTCATCTTCGACTACATATAATGTTGGAACTCAAATTGGTTCTGGTGCTCGTGTTTCATCAGTTAGAAAAGAATTTACTGTTGGGAGTCCGCAAATTACTAACAACCCATTTGACTTAATGATTAACGGAGAAGGTTTTTTTGGGATTATTATGCCTAATGGTGAATTGAAATTTACTAGAGATGGCTCTTTTAACGTCGATGCTCAAGGAGCACTCGTTAACAAACAAGGATACAAAATTTATCCAGGTTTCAATTTTCCTCCAAATACTTCAAGTGTCATGATTTCTGAAAATGGAAAAGCTGATGCATACGTAAAAGGTCAGACTGAACCAACAAGTGTCGGTCAGATTCCTATTTTTACTTTTGTAAATTCGGTTGGATTAAAATCAGCTGGTGCAAATCTTTATCAAGTATCGCTTTCAAGTGGGCAACCCGTACAAGCTGTTGCTGGAGAAAGTAACGCTGGGCCAATCATGCAAGGTGCTCTTGAAACTTCTAATGTAAGCCCTATGACTGAAATGACGGATCTTATTCGGGCCCAAAGAGCTTATGAAATGAATTCCAAAGTAATGGGTGTAGCTGATCAAATGATGCAAACAATTAATAATATTAGATAATTTTCTTAACTAAAAAAATAAAGTGATGAATAAATTTTTAACCTTTTTGCTAACATTAATTTCCATAAATGCCTTTGCAGACACAACAAGCTGTTCGATAGAACTTTTTTCTAAAATTTACCGTCTTGAAAATAATCAAACTCTAAGTTCCTCTGAGATTATAAGTTCTTCAAGCTGTGATTCTGTTATTATAGCAAAAATCTCTCAAATTATTTCTAACTCCAATGGATCGGTGGGTGCAGATTTTCTAAAAAGAGAATTGCATAAAGAATTTCCCGAAACTAATTTAGACATACTTCCAAGAAAACTTTCTCTTCTAGAATTGAATTCTGTTTTGAGAGATCAGCTTACTTCAGAATCTAATTTATATTTTTTTGATTCAAAATCTCTAAATGGTCTCAAATCTTTAAGTTTAGTAGAGGGAGAACAAGTTAAAGCAACTTGTGAGAACTGCATGAGTTCTGGCGAGAAAAACATTAAAATTGATATTGCCAACCCCATAAAGAACTCTTTGCGTACGTTATGGTTTAGCTCAAAAGTGCTAACAAAAATAAATGTTTTTAAAGCTAAGCGGACACTGAGTTTTCAAGAAAAGCATCTCAACAAAGATGACTTCTACGCTGATGAAATTTACGTTTTAAATCCCGACAATGTGTTGACTAGTCTTGAAAATATTCATTTTTTCAAACCTAACAAGACCATCATACAGGGAACTTCAATTTTCAACACTGATTTACAAGCAACAAACTTAGTTAACTACGGTACACCTGTAAATGTGACTATGAAAAATCAAAACATTAGTCTTCAAAAAATGGCCATGCCTTCACGCTCTGCCTTGTTTGGAGATATCATTGAGCTTAAAAATCCAAATAATAATAAAATAATTTCTGGCAGAGTTATTGACTACAACAAAGTGGTGATTGAACTATGAAACCAAATTCTTTTCTTCTCTTAATAATTCTTTTTCTTTCAACTTCGTGCACATCGTACATGAACTCTGTCTATAAAGACTTCGAGCAACAGGAAAGACAAAATAGTGAAGTTGATATACCTTCAGATAACTTTGATCAATTTCGCCATCCAAAAAGAAGAACCTCGAGCGAATATAATCGTGTTGACAGAACTGTAACCACTGCAAACGAAAAAAATCTTTACCCAGCCGTGAAGCGTCAATACAAAAATGAAAAAGAAGCTGTCAAAAGATACACGGCTAATGACTTAACAGACTCAGGTAATGATGGAAGTCTTTGGTCTGGAAGTGATCCAAATGCTTTTTTATTTTCAAACAATAAAAGTAAAAGCTCTGGGGATATAGTTCAAATCAATGTTCTTCCGAGATTAAAGAACGAAATCACAATGGAATTAAAAAAAGCTTTTCCAGAAAACCCCTTTGAAGCAAAAGTAGCAAATGAATCAAAGGCGGGAGAAACTAAACCTGCCAATGACAAAGCCGCTGAGAAAAAAGAAGTTGCACCAGAAGCTAATGCTGGAGCAGAGAATGCTCAAGATAAAATCTCAGGTGTCGTTGTCGAAGAAATTAACCGAGATCACTTGCTAATTAAGGGCAGAAAAAATGTCCTCTATAAAAACAGAAAAAGAATGGTTGAAGTCCAAGCACTCGTTTCAAGAAAAGACATTGGAGATAATGATACAATAAACTCTGATGCCATTTTAGAATCAAATGTATCTGTCGTTAGGTAATATTAGGATGATGAACATGAAACAATTTATTTTTGCAATAACTCTTCTAACAACAACGTCTGTCTTTAGCGCACCCAGTAGGTTAAAAGATCTAGTTACTGTCAAGGGAGTTCGAGAGAATCCTATTATTGGATATGGATTGGTTATTGGTTTAAATGGAACTGGTGATGCTGGTGGTGAAATAACCAATACCTCTCTAAAAAAAATGTTTGAAAAATTAGGATTGAATCCTAAATCTGAAATTACTTCTAAAAATGTTGCCGCTGTTGTTGTAACTGCT
>CANFNL010000041.1 GCA_947448205.1 Bacteriovoracaceae bacterium | reverse complement strand
CAACTTTGGTCAACCGATGAATTAAAAGAAGTCCAAACCTTAAGTGTGAACTTAGAAAATAAATTAATTCTAACAGAATTATTAAAAGGGATTGATTTTCAAAATCTTTGGAAAAAAGGTCGCTCCAAAAGCTATTTAGAAATACTTAAAAAATGGGATTATATTTCTGATCAACATTCTGCTGCACCATCAATTTATTATACTTGGTGTCGAGAAATTACTAAAATCCTCTTGAGTGACCTCACTCCTGAAGAATTTGAAACCTATTCAACTTTGCCTAGTCATTGGAATTTTTTTAAAAGAGTTGTTTTAAACGAGCAGTCAAAATGGTGGAGGAGATACAATCGTACAAAAGTTTTTACCGAAAGTTTCAACAATACAATTGAAACTCTTCGTCAACAGCTCGGTGATGATCCGAACGGTTGGGCCTGGGGGCATTTACACACAATTGAATTTAGCCATCCTCTAGGAAAAATAAAACCACTCAATAAATTTTTTAATATTGGACCAATAAGTATAAGTGGAGCAGCAAACGAAATAAATAATTTTAAATCCGTTGGGCAAAAAGATGGCTTCAAAGTTAAGGCCGGAGCTTCAACAAGACGAATTATAGATTTCGCTCATCCTGAAAAAGCCTTCTTTATATTACCAGTGGGGAATTCGGGTCATATTTTTTCTCCATTTTACAAGGATCAACTTGATTTGTTCGTTCATGGACTTTATCGCGAAGCGTGGTTAGATGAAAAAGATATAAAGGGACACAAAAGCCATACTCTTTATTTACTTCCTGCCAAGTAAACAATAAGGGCTTGTGTGGAAGCAATCTTAAGCACCCCAGAGGCCTTATTGCTCAGACCTAGTGAACTTAAGGCCTGAAGCTTTTTGGGCTTGATCAAGGGATAATCTACCTCTCCAGTAATGCTTAATTGAGTGGTTTTGAAAGAAAAAAGACTAAAAGTTCCAAAATACTTAAAAACGTGATTTCCCGGCGGCAAAAAGAGATATTGATTATCCATATCAATTATTAAGGCAAGTCTTTTGGAAATTTTTTCGATAATTGCTAGGGTAAATAACAAGTGATCCACCCTTTCTTCTGCTTTTTTAGTCTGGCTGAATCCTAAAAGTGACAAGCGCTCGATGGTAATTTTCGAACTTATCAAGGAGTCAATAAGGAAGGAGAGGTCAGAGCAATTCTTATTTGTAGGCAGCAAAAAATCCATCTGGTATTTATGAGCGGAAGAATCGCCATCGCCAACAGTTAAAACAATCCCTTTAGACCAATTTTTAAGTTTTGATAAATGGGTAGTTGCCCCATCAATCAAAAATAAAAAGTGAGGTTTTATTTTTTTAATGGTTTCCAAAAGCACTTGTTCGTCTATATGAAGTGGACCTAAGATGAGTATTTTAGTCCCACTTATCTTGCGCTCGAGGGTTGTGGTTTGGATTTTTTTTATTAGGTGTCTTTTTATGGTCTTCATGTTATTTTTTTAAAATTGATCAACCCAAGGTAGCAATATTTTTGAAACAATCCAAAGAATTTTCATTAAAATTTTTTTCTAATCGTGCCAAGCTTTTATTAAGTGAAGCTCTGGTCAATCATTTGAGCACTGACGCCTCTAAAGACATGAATGAAAATAATGATCAAAGTTGGATATGGAATTTTGAGCTACGGACAGAGGATGACAAAGTTTTGACACTCTCGTATGAAAATCATTCAGGAAATCAATTGCATTTACTTTTCCTTGAATGCTTAACAAGGATCGCTTCAGAAAAAACAATTTTATTTCTGGTAAAAGTGAACTTTAGAGAAATAGAAAATTATTTGCGAGATGAAAATCACCTATTGGCCTTTCCAGTTGAAGATTTTAAGGTTTATGAGGCAGAATTTAAAATTATCCATAATTCTCTTTTAATTTCCCTGCTAATAAGAAAATTAAACACAGAACTCAATTTAGATATGGCTTCATTATTTAAAAATTGGGTCCATCTCTCTTTGGTTGTTAAAAATTCTCAAGCACTCCTATTTGTTAATGCTCTCAATAAGATACTTCTAACCAACAATTCTCTTCAGTTAATCATGGCCGAAAATGCCGCTCTTACGATCATTTTAAATGATTTTCCAATGGACATTAGTATTCTTCAAGGGGTGGTGGATGAAATTTTTCGAAGCCATAATCAGGATTCTTCTCTCAAAGTGGTTGCCGTCCAATAAGTTCTTAGAGTAAAATCACTCTATATTCTCTCTTTACTATGTTTAATTATGAGGTCACTAGAATGAAGAGCCGTCTTGCCACTTTAAGCCTATTAGTATTTGCCCTATCTTATTCGTCATTATCTCTTGCCCAAGATGCGGCGAAGGGAGCTGAACTTTTTAAGCAATGTATTGCTTGTCACGGAGAAAAGGGAGAAGGCAATCCCGCTCAAAAAGCTCCTCGGATTGCTGGACAACATGACTGGTATATTGAAAAGCAACTTCAAGATATCAAGGCCGGAATTACTAGAAAAAATCCAGTCATGATGCCATTTTTGAGCAAGCTTAACGCTACGGATATGAAAGATCTTGCCGCTTATATCTCTAAACTTAAATAAAGCTCTGCTCATTTACCAATAGACTTGGGCAGGGATTGCTAGAGGACGTTGGACCAATAAGAGTCATTAAATGCAAAGGATTGCCATGAAAGTCACTTTTAATAAAGCTAAAACCGAGAAAGATATTAAGTCCATTTTGGATTATAATATTGACGCTTTTTCTGATTCTCCAGATTTTAAATGGACTTTTGATGAAGTAAAAAAGGAAGTTGCCGATGGGTGGGAGCTTTTTTCGCTCATGTTGGAGTCTGAAGTTTTGGCAGCAGTCTTTTATAAAGTCGAAGGAGATTCTCTTCTCACTAAAAATACCGCCATCAAAATTACCCATCAAGGGAGTGGATTTTCCCACTCTATCAAAGAATTCTTTGAAAAAGTAGCTCGCGAAAAGAGCCTCAAAAGAATTAAACATTATTGCCGAATTGATAATTTTAGAATGTATTCTCTCAATGAAAGTCATCAATACAAGAAGACCCCCAAGAAATTGGGACCCGAAGGTTTGGTGGTTGAATGGGTTAAGACTCTCTAGAAAATGGGGATATTTCAGAGGGGATATGTTGTTCTCGTTAGGAACTCTCTAGGTAAATAACAGTGAGAAAATATAAAAAAAATCATTTTTCCTATAGACATGATGAAAACTTTCAAGCAATAATTTAATTAGGTGATAGTTTTACGAGGGGAAATGGTTTAGAAAAAAATTCTTTATCTAAATTTCCCAATGAAAACTTGAATTAATAAATGAGTACTAAATAGATTTCTTGATAGATTAACAATTTTAGACAAGACAACATGTCTAATTTTTAACGGAGGATCCTTAAATGGCAGTAAAGAAAAAAGTGGCAACTAAAAAAGCACCAGCTAAAAAAGCAGCTCCAAAAGCTACAAAAAAAGCAGCTCCAAAAGCTACTAAAAAAGCAGCTCCAAAGGCTACTAAAAAAGTTGCAGCTCCAAAAGCTACTAAAAAAGCAGCTCCAAAAGCTACTAAGAAAGTTGCAGCTCCTAAAAAAGCTAAAACAGCTAGAAAGCCAAATGCAGCTTTCATGAAAGCACTAACTCCTTCAGCAACTCTTGCTGAAATCGTTGGAAACAAGCCACTTCCAAGAACACAAGTTGTTTCTAAAATTTGGGAATACATCAAGAAGCACAACCTTCAAAACCCAAAAAACAAAAGAAACATTCTTGCAGACGAAAAACTAGCTAAACTTTTTGGAAAAAAAGAAGTTACTATGTTCGAACTTGCAGGAATTGTTGGAAAACACCTTTCTTAATTAGTTCTTATAATAGAATTTAATAAAAGACCCACTAGTAATAGTGGGTTTTTTTTTATTTTTTCAAGGCAGAATATTGTGATTTAACAGTGTCGCTTACCCAGGGAGTGACTTGCACTGGAGTTGTCTTAGAGATTGCCTCTGCGCCTTTAAGAAACTCGTTACACTGAAAGCTAGAAGCGATGTTTAGGCTTTCCTCGCTTTTGTTGCTTAAGAATTTAATACAACTTTGACCGTAATAGTTTAAGTATTCTGGGAAATTTTTAGCAAAGAGATTAATAATGGCCTTGTGTCTTGGAAGATTAGGGTCTTTGAATATCTTATCTGGCAATAGAGGAAGTTTTTGAATTTCAGAAAGTAATTTTTGTCGCTTGGAAAAACTCTCTCCTAAATTTTCCAACTTAGACCAGGCCAAATTCAATTTATCACCAACAACTGGGCCATCGAGTAAAAAAATTAGAGCATAAAGATCTTGCTCGTCTGGGGAGAGTTTTCCCTTGGCTTCAAGGACATTTATGGCCATCTCTTTGTCTAAGCCTGTTGTTTTATCAGATATGAGTGCCGCTTTAAAGGTGGGGACGAGTTCATTAAAGCATTTCATTGGAATTAACTTATCAACAAGAATTTTGTAGTTCCCATTGAAATTTTCTTGAAATGTCTCTTCGTAGAGTTTTTTTATGGCCGCAGACTGCACGTGGGGCTTTTTGCAATATATATTGGCCAGATCATCTCTTATTGCTTTTTCATAAAATGGCCAAAGATTAATTGTTGCTTGGTATTTTTGGGCGATGCCCGCGAGCTCTAAGCCTAGATCTGGGTCTTTTTTTGAGAAAAGCCAAAAAGAGCTCATTTCGGCTTGGCATTGTTGTTTAGCTGGAAGAGCTTTTAATTCCTCAGTGGTAATTGATGCTTTATAAAAGCATTCTTCTAAGTATTTTTTAACATATTGGGAATGTTTTACAAGAAAGAACTCATCGTTTCTCATAGTGCTAGAGTTTGCTATTTGTTGGATTTTCTTATAGCTCTCAAAAGAGAAATCTTTACTTTGAAGCTTGTAGTCGATCAATCCCATGGACATAGATTGATACATCTCCCTCCAGTGGCGGTCTCTTTGGCTTGGGCGAATATCATTTACATGCGCGAGAAATTCATCGTAATTTTTTTCTTTCTCTAAAAATTCCAAGTCTTTTTGTTCATAAAAAACCTGCGAGCTGAGGGCATTTGTTAGAGTGAAAATAGGCAGCCATAGGGCTTTGGCAATCATCATTTTAAAATTTTATGGACTCTTAGCCGTTTAGTCAAATTTTCCTGTTTTGCACTAGTCCTTTCAACTCAATTGCGATACTTTCTAGAGCTAAATATTTTCTCATCTTGGGGGCTTGCAATGCTAGAGGTTTTACCTATAAAACCAGAAGATTTTCTCTTGAAGATTAAAACATCAATTAAAGAGGGGTGGACACTTTATTTTTATAATGAATTTACTTCAATCATTTGCGATAATAAAGCTCAAATAAATGATCATGTTTGGGAAAAAGTTTCACCATACTTAAAATTATCTGATGGTGACTTTAGGATTCAATTAACTCTAAAATCTACTCCTTTTTTAGTAGGCTTTTTCTTTTCAAAAAAAGAAATTCGTTTTTACACATCCAAGCTCTCTCAAGAACTTTTTCTTCTCCAGCAAAGTGAGATTCTCGATCTGAACTTTTCTTCAGTTAAAGAGCTACGAGCTCATACAGAATTAGCAGCGGCTCTTCAAGTGAAGAGTTTCCCAACTTCTATTGAAACACTGATTGCGACCAATGAGCTTCCTGATCTTTTAAATGATAAAAAATTTTTAAAAATTGAAGAGCGCTCCGAAGAGATTATTAAAAATCTTTTAGTTAAGCTCAACGAATATAATCCTAGTGTTTTTGAAAATATAACTGATTTCGGTCTTGGTCTTACTGCTCAATATGCGCTGTTGCGGATTCATCTTTTAAAATTTTTGGCCATACTTCCTTCACTTGATCATGACAAAAAAGGAGTAGAAGTTAAAAGAATTCTCATTGAAGCGCTTTCTCGGTTCTTAAAAGATAACGGCAAGGCTCGCAGGCTTAAGAAGAAAGGACAAGTTCGCGCTCTACCAAATACTTATACTTTAGTTATTAAATTCTTATATTATGTTGCCATCATCTTTCCGGCTGCCGCACTCGCGGCATTCATTCGCAGCAGTGTCCGCTTAATGGCCAAAAGATTTATTGCTGGAGAATCTATTGAAAAAGCAGATAAATCACTTAAGTCCTTAAGTCTTACGGGACGTGATGTGACTCTCGATCAACTTGGAGAGTTGGTCGTATCGGAGCGAGAAGCAGATCATTATAAAAATGAAGTTTTAAAATTAATTAGAGGATTTTCACTCCATGTAAAAAAAGGAGAACTCAATAAAGCAGGTATTAATCGCGCTCATGTTTCTATAAAAGTATCTGCGCTTTGTTCAGACTTTAAGCCTCATGCAGAAGATTACACTTACAATTTAGTAGCTCCAAGACTCAAAGAGATTTTATTGGCGGCAAAAGGTGAAGATGTTTTTATAAATATCGATGCTGAACACTACCACTACCGCGATATCGTTTTTAAAATTTACTCCAAAGTTCTTTTAGAAACTGAAGAATTAAAAGACTATAAGGCGACAGGAATTGTTATTCAAGCCTACTTGCGGGATGGCTCTAATCACTTACAAGAAATTGTCGAATTGGCCAAGCTTAGAGGTCATACTATGCCTGTGCGATTAGTTAAAGGAGCCTACTGGGATGCTGAAACTGTCGAAGGTGATGCTCATAGTTTTGATGCACCTCAGTTTTTAAATAAAGAAGAAACAGATATTCATTTTAGACAACTTATAATTAAAATTTATGAATCTCATCCTTACCTAAAACTAGCGATTGCATCTCATAATTTTTCCGATCATGCATTTGCCGAATCTGCTAAAGAAATTCTTTTCCCAAATATTGGTGAAATTGAGCACCAATGTTTGCACATGACTTATGAAGCGCTCTCAACTGCTTTAGCTAAAATGAATTGGGCCACACGCAATTATGTACCAGTAGGCTCGCTGCTTGTTGGTATGGCTTATCTCGTTCGTCGGATTATGGAAAACTCCTCACAAGTAGGGGTGTTAACGATTATGCGCTCTCACAAAAAGCATCAAACACTTTTATCACCTTATGCTATTCATAAACAAAAAAAATTAGATGGAAAAATTGATCGCGATTTATCTATTTCAAAATTAGAAGATGGCTTCTTCAATGTTTCTCCATTGCGTTTGTATTTAGATAATCAAAGAATTTGGATGGAAGATGCTTTAGCAAATTTTGTGAGTAAAGATTTGGGAAAAGAGTATCAGAATCCCTTTTTCCTAAATGGTCAGTGGCGTAGTATTTTCTCGAGCTCAAGCCCAGATCTCTTAGTAGGTAAGATAAAATTTGCTAATCTAGATGACGCTGAAAGTGCTCTAAGCACAATTGATCACTCTTATCATTCAGGTGTATGGGCCAATTGCAATTGGTCGTTTAGAACTGCCATGCTAGTTAAGGCAGCAAGTCTTATGCTTGCAAGAAGGCAAGAGCTTTCTGCATTAATTGTCTATGAAGCTGGTAAATCGGTCAGTGAAGCTCTGGCCGATTTAGATGAGGCGATCGATTTTTTAAATTTTTACGCTAGAAATGAAGCGTATCTTCAACGCAATCTTACTGATCTCACTTCTAGGGGGCCTACTATTGTTATTTCCCCTTGGAATTTTCCCTTGGCCATTCCTTGCGGGATGGTGGCAAGTTCGCTGGTTGCAGGAAATACGGTTATCTTAAAATCAGCAGAACAAACTCCGCTGATCACCCAATTATTAGTAGATCTTTTGCATGAAGCTGGTATTCCCAAGGATGTTCTTATTCACTTACCCGGTGATGGCGAAACAGTTGGAGACTTTTTAGTTCGCGATGAGCGCACTTCAACAATTGTTTTTACCGGCTCAAAAGCAGTTGGAACTTATATTGGAAATTGTGCACGCAAGAGACTTTATAGAAATAAATTAATTGATAAAGTCTATCCAGTTAAGGCCATCACTGAGATGGGTGGTAAAAACGCTGTGATTGTTACCACCAATGCTGAATTAGATGAAACTGTCTCAGGAATTCTTTATTCTGCGTTTGGACATGCTGGTCAAAAATGTTCTGCATGTTCAAGAGTTATTGTTCATCATTCTTTAAAAAATCGATTAATTCAAAGACTAAAGGATGCCACAAATGATTTAAAAGTAGGTGAATCCTTTAAGTTTGATACAACAGTTAACCCAATAATCACAAAAGAAGACCAACACCGCTTGCGTGTGAGTGTTGATGAGGCAAGAAAAGAAGCCCAAACTCATAATGGGCATGTCATTATCGATAGATCAAAAGAAAATCTTCCAGGTTTTTGTGTCGGTCCAGTTATTATTGAGCTACCTTATGATCAAGCACTAAAGCCTCAAAGTTTTGCTCAACAAGAGCTATTCGGGCCAATTTTACATATTATTGGATTTGAAACTCTCGACGAAGCAGCAAAGCTTTTCAATTGTACAGATTACGCGCTCACTGGTGGTATTTTCAGTCAATCTCAAGATGATATTGACTATCTTCTGACAAAGATTGAATCAGGAAATATTTATGTCAATCGAGCCATTACTGGTGCTCGAGTGGCCATTGAGCCATTTGGAGGTTTTAAATTATCTGGGACAGGGCCCAAGGCCGGAGGACGACACTATGTACTAGCTCTTCACCAAACTCTAGAAGCGAGCACTCTAAATTCTGAGCCTCTTCAAGCGATAGAAGAGGGCAGTGACACTTATTTTGATCTCGCAAAACCTTCAAAATTATCTATTAGTTCTCGAAAAGAGCGCACCGAAAAATTTCTTGATTTATTTATTTCAAACTTTGAGACTCATTATCAAGGTATTTATGGAAATTACAAAGATACGCTTAGAGATTATAAAAAATGGATAACTAAAAGCTTTTCTAGTTTCATGAAGCGCGAACATAAAAATCGGGCGATCCCGGGGCAGATAAGTTTCAATGACTACCATTTTTACGCTGAACATGCAGTTTTAGTCGCCACATCTGACAAGCCTGAATTGAAAACTCTTATTCAGGTCTTTTCTTGTCTCTCTGTTGGAACTGGCTTTACAGTCATGGCCAGAAATAAAAAAGCTTATGAGTGGTGGTTAAATCTAAGGGCGCTTTTTTATCAAGTTGGCTTTTCTAAAGAGAATTTTGAAGTTCATTTTGTTTCCACCAATGATCTGTCGCGAACACTCAATTCTCCAAAGCTTTCAGTTATTATTTATGATGGAAGTCTGGGTGATTATCATAATCATATTGGTAATTTTTTAGATGATGGAAAAAAAGATATTCGCACTAGAAATATTCTTACGATTGCCGATCATTTAAAAAATAACGATTTTTATCATCAAGCGCTCAACTTTATATGGGTGCGCTCTTTAGCCATTAATACTATGAGACATGGGGCACCACTTGATTTAGAGCTTTAAGGATTTTTTTGATGACAAAATTAAAGATAGGACTATTTGGATGTGGTAATATGGGAAGTGCATTAGCGCTAGCCATTGGCAATACCTTTCCAGAAATTGAGTTCTTTCTCTATACGCCAAGTCAGTTTAAAGCTATTGATTTAGCAAAAAAGATTAACGCCAAAGCGCTTAGCACTCTTAATGAAATGCCTAGAGATCTTAATTGGTATATTATCGCTTTTAAGCCTCAATCCCTCGAAGATTTTAATTTTAATTTTCATGAAAAGGCAAAGCTCTTATCTGTGCTTGCTGGTGTAAAAATTAGTAAACTCCAAGAACATTTTAAAATTAAAAAAATAGCAAGGCTTATGCCTAATACACCATCTTCCATAGGTCTTGGAGCCAATCTCCTTTATATGGATTCTGCTTTTCATAGCGATGAAGAAAATGAATTAAGAGAAATTTTAAAGGCCTCTGGAAAAATTTTTAAGATGGGTTCTCAGAAAGATCTAGATCTCACTACGGCCTTTAGTGGATCTGGTCCTGCACTTGTCTTTGAGCTTGCTAGAATTTTTGAAGAAGAACTCACTATCATGACCCAAGGAAGAGTTCCAGCTCGAGATATTATTGCTCAGACTTTTTTAGGAAGTGCTCACCTTATGCAATCAGAGAATTCTTTTTTGGATTTACGTAATCAAGTCACCTCTAAAAAAGGTGTAACCCATGAAGCACTCAAGGTTTTGGTAGATAATGATTTGCAAGGATTATTTAATTCAGCCTTTAGTGCTGCTTATAAAAGAACTTTAGAATTATCAGAATAAGGGTAACTCATGATTAAAGCGCTACTTTTAAAAAGTGTTCCTAAAATTTATCAAGATACATTATTTGTTCGCCTCTTTGGTTTGACTAAAGTACCTCTGATCTACTGGGTATCTCCCAGTGTAATAAGATTGGATGATAAAGAGTGTATCGTAAAAATTCCCCTCAATAGAAAGACTAAAAATCACTTAAATTCGATGTACTTTGGCGTGCTAGCAACTGGGGCCGATCTTGCTGGTGGCTTAGTGGCCATGAAAGAAATTACTGACTCAAAGAAAAAAGTTGCCCTTTCCTTTAAAGATTTCCATGCAGAATTTTTAAAGCGTGCTGAGGGTGATGTTTATTTTAAATGTACTCAAATACCAGAGATAAGAAAATTTGTTTCAGATGTTATTGCTTCGGGAGAGCGAATGAATTTTCCAGTTGAAATTGTAGCTTCTGTTCCTAGTCTTGGAGAAGAGGTTGTCGCTAAATTTATTTTAACCTTGTCTTTGAAAGTTAAATAACCCAGGTCGCACTTATGCAACCTGGGAGAAGTCTGCTTTTTATTAAAAATTATTTTTGCATTTTCTTAATAGTTGTTTGAATCCATGAATTATATTTCATCAGTGCTGTATGAATGGAGGCACTATTGCATTCTCGATTCATAACTGAGCTTGCCACTCCCCATTGGATCATTTTATTGCCTGTTTTTATAAATGCTGGTCCACCTGAATCACCAAAGCAAACACTACTTTTATCACCATTAATTACAAATTCTGTTTGTGTTTGTTGATCAATGACATTGGAATTTGTTTGCCTTAATTGTCCTGCTCCAGATTGAGCTTCACCATCAGTTACACCATAGCCCGCCATTATAATTACTTGCCCTTTTTTTAATTTAAAATTACTCGGTGCTAAAATGACTGGAATATATTCTTTGGGTGTGATTCCTTGAAAATGAATAAGGGCCAGATCTCCCTCACCAGCAGGCATGTGCTTTGACCAATTTGGATGCTGAATATATTTATCTGCATTTCTCTGATTCTTTTCTTTTGCTTTTTTTACATTTAATCCAAAAATTATTTTTAAATGTTGAGGATCATGCTCTACACAATGAGCCGCGGTTAAAACAGTATTCTCACTGACTAGCGTTCCAGTGCAAAGTGATTCACCTTCATCATTTTGGGCAACAATAGCAACAATAGATTTAGCAATGTCCTGCTTATTATTAATTGTCTTACCATTGACAATATCGGCTAATTCTAGATTTGCATTCTGTGAATCTTTATTTGCCTTTTCAGGATTTACACCGCAAGAGGTGATTGATACAGAGGTGAGTATCAAAAATACGCACAGCAACTGATTCATTTTTTGATTCTTAATTTCTTTTTTTATTTTTCTCATAAAATCTCCATAAATTCCGCTGAAATTAGCAGGTGAAAACCACTTCAAGCAAATATCTTATTTTTTGAAAAAAGTTAAATAGCTAAAATTAAAACTAATAAAAATGAACTGATTCAATAATTAACTCTTTCTAAATCTTCTTTATCCACGCTAATATGGTTTTATGACTGAATTAGACTTAGTTATCAAAGATATTATCAAAGGCTCTGGGAAAGTTGCTGTAAAAGGAGCCTTGTTAGTTGTTCACTATGAGGGACGCCTTGAAGATGGGTCAAAATTTGAATCATCAAGCGATAAAGGACGCCCCTTTGAATTTGTTATTGGCAGCGGCCGAGTGATCAAGGGTTGGGACTTAGGAGTAATGGGAATGAAGGAGGGAGGCAGGCGAACTCTTTTTGTACCAGCGCATCTAGGTTATGGTGAAAGACAAATCGGTGAAAAAATTCCTCCTCATTCCAATTTATATTTTACGATCGAACTTCTGGAAGTACGCACCCGAGATTGATTATAAAAGCTAGGCGGGATTTTCAGAATCGAGATAGGTGCAATCTAATTCAGGAAAGTCTAGTTGAATTTTTTTCATCAACGCCATAATTCCAAATTTTTCAGTTGCATGGTGACCACCAGCAAACATATGAATCCCAGACTCTCTGGATTCATGATAGTCATGTTCACTCATTTCACCGGTGATATAAGCATCTAGGCCCAAGCGAGCAGCTTCTCGCCATTCAGAGTTAGCTCCTCCGGTGATAATTCCCACTTTTTTTATGACTCCGCTCGTTTCAAGTGGATTTGAATAAAGTACGTTATGCTTAAGTTTCTCTTCCATCAGCTTTTTAAATTTGTGGGCCGAAAGTGACTCACTTAGTTCTCCCATGATGCCTGTGGCAACACCTTTGTAAAATCCAAAAGGACTTAAATGACTAATGCCTAAAAGCATGGCCAGCGCGGCCGCATTTCCAACTTCGCCATGAGCATCAAGAGGCAAATGATATCCCATAAGATTAATATCATTTTTAATTAGAGGAAAAAGTCTTTTGGCAAAGGGCCCTGTGAGAGTTCTGGTGCCGTGAAATTTCCAAAAAACACCGTGGTGAACAATGAGGGCGCAGGCATTGATTTTCGCCGCATGCTCGCAGGATTCTCTAGTGGCCGAGACGGAGAAGAGAATTTTTTTAATTTCTTCTCGCCCTTCAATTTGTAATCCGTTAGGGCAGTAGTCATCAAAGAGTTCAGGTTTTAGGTGCTGTTTTAAATAGTGCTCTAGCTGTGATCTTTTCATAGTTAGACTAGACCATTTGATTTGAAGAGGTTTCGCGGTCTAAATTATTTTTTAATTTGGCCACGGTCTCGTGTAATTCTTCGTGGTGAGGTGCCAAAGTTAAGGCCAGTGAAAATTCTCTCAACCCTTCTTCATATTGTTTTAACAAAACATAAGCCCGGCCAGCATTGATATAAGGATATTCGCGATTTTGATAATTATGGGCGCGCTTAGCAAGCTCAAACCAGCGCAGAGATTCACGAACTTGGCCTTCGTTTAAGAGATAATTTCCGAAGTCGTTATAGGCTGGACCATATTGAGTGTCTTTTTGAATGGCCTTCATGCAATAGGCTTTGGCTTCTGCAAGATCGTCTAATAAAGAATAACTCCAACCAAGCAATGTTAAGACTTCAGCGCTATCTTTGTAATTTCTTGCCTTATAAAATTGGTTTTTAGCTTCTTGATAATTTTTTTGGGCAATAAAGAAATGGCCTCGGTGAATGAAGTGGTCGTATTTTTCTTCTCGCTTAATATTCAAAAATGCTATTGGTGATTTTACTACTGACTCAACTTGAGAGATTTCTCTAATATTATTTTGATCAAGAAAGAAGAGCGGAATGTTTAGAGCAGCATTTCCGTTGGTACTTATCGATGTTATTTCTTCTTCTTGGGCAAGTCCTGTGCGGGGCAATTGAACATCAAGACTTGTGGAGTTGGCTATAATATTATGAAGCTCAAAACAATTACGGTAGAGATGATTGATATACTCAATAATCTTTTTTTCACAGCTCTCACTTTTAATTGGCAGCTTGATGAAGGCTTCCATAAAATCATGAAAAAATTTGATGTGGTTTTTAAATTGTGAGGTTTCAAAAATATAGCTCTCAGCTTCAAAATTCAATTCATTAAAACTTTTGGTATAAAACTGAGTGCTTTCTAAGCACAATTTTTGTATTTGATTTTTGCCTTTAGGTGTTAAATGGATTTTTTCTAAATCGGTAAATGCAAATAGCAGACGATCGAGATAGCCTGTTGCCGTATAAAATTCTGCTAGCAGAAGAGAATTGGTCGATTCCATACGATCGTCCTTGATAGGGTTAAATTTGAGATCTCTCTTCATGAAAGATCTTTTGATAATTGTAAAACATGTCGATTTTCTTTTACAATTCTTTTTTTGTTAAATTGACCTATATTAGCCGATTATAAGTGTAATTCCTTCATAGCAAATGACTAGAATTTTCTTTTTGATATGACATCTTCTAACTTATTGGCAATATCCTTTTATTTACTTTACTTTGCTAGCTCGTACTCAAGTAGTCGTTTATCACTATTGACACTTGAATAACGGTTAGAAATCATATCAAATAAATTATCACCTTTTCCTCCAAGCTTAGACGCAGGCGAACGCCCCAGATCCAGCACTCCAGATTTTGCAGACTCTTTAGCAAATAATTTTCCGAACGGATTGGCATCATCTTTAGCTGATGACTTTACTTTATTAATACCAAATCCTCCCATCATGGAGAGTGTTCCGCCACCGCCGCCGTAAGTGGGAGCTCGACTGGAGATAGCACTTGATGTTGCTCCTCCAGCACCGGCGGCTCCGCCTCCAGATCCACCACCGCCAGATCCACCACCTCCAGATCCACCACCTCCACCACCGGCCGGAGGTGCTGAGCCTTTGGTTACGTTTGCAGCTGCTGCAGTAGTAGCAAGTCCACCAGCTTGTTGAGCAGCACTGATTACACTTCCCACACTGCCCACAGGTTTTCTCTCAGTTGGATTAAGCGCATTAGTCGTGGTAGCAGTATTGGGATCTAGGGGATTTTTAGTTTGAAAAGTTCCTCCAATTCCTCCATCGCCAAAAGTGATAATATTATCTCCCATCGCATCGAAAGTTCTCTCCAGGCCTCCAGTTAAACATTTCGGATCGCCAGGGTTTTGCTGACAAAAAGTTGTTTGTAAAGTATCAGTTGGCGGCATCGTTGGATCAATTGGTTTAAAGGCCTCTACTTTAGCAATAGTGTCTCCGATACTTCCCGCCTGTTTAGCCATTAAGCTGGCCTTTAATAAATCAACACCAATTTCAGCACCAACTTGAACGAGTTTGGTTTGCATTTGGTTTTTGGCGTTTCCGTTTTTAAGGAAGGCAAATTTGTTTTTGATAGCTCTAATGCAAGCAGCTTCTGCTTCTGCATTAGTAACATTAGTAAAGTATTTAGGCTTATAATTTTTACATATAGCTTCTAAATCTTTAAAGACAGGCATATCGTTGTAGTAACTTTCAAGCAGTGCTAATTTTCCAGAATCAATTCCAGCTCTTTGATTCATCATCTCTTCTTGTGACTTAACAGAATTTTTTAAAGCTTCAAGACTACCTGTTGCCGTATTGCCATTTTTAGCTGCGTCGGCTTGGGCAGTCATTGTTTGATCTGTATAGATGAGCTCTTGGCCTTTATAGACTTGTCTTTGAACTACTTCCAAGATGGCCCCATTTTGAACAAATTTTACACACCCTTCAAAATCGAGTGTTTCAACTCCACTGCTTTCGCATTTAATAATAGGAGCTGTTGCACTTTGAACTCTATCGGGCTTGGCATGTTCAGGATTATCCCACTCTCTACTGAACTCTTTAAGAATGAAGGCAGCAGCATCGCATTCTTGAGCCAATTTTTTAATCTCGTCACATTTTTTTAAATTACTATCGGTTTCATTACAGTTTTGATCTGCCTTCACACATTCGTCAGTGGCAGCAATGTACTTTTCCCATTTAAATTTAGAATCTATATCGTTGTTTCTATATAAAAATTTCAAATAATTTTTTGATATTCGAATACATTTAGCCATATTTGGTGAAACTGCACTAGCAGCAATATCTATATTTTGATCAGAGTTGGTTGGTGCATCGTTATTCTTTTCTTCTTTATATTTATTGCATTTATTGTCATCAGCAAACCCTCTAACCCCCCAAAACGAAGAAAGCAAAATAAGCATTAAACAATGTTTTTGATATTTCATAATCTCACCAATTCCCAATAGGATTATCTCCTAATTATATTCCTTCTCATCGGTATCCCTTGAAAATCCTTGAGTAAAACACTCAAAAACAAAAGCTTCTAAATAAGTGATTGATATTCATTGGTAAGGTATCTATTTACGATTTTGCTCTTATAAACTTATCTGCCCAAAAAATGGGGCAAAATTTTAGAGCTCCTTCAATACTAAAAATGCCAAGCTCGCTTCATCTCGAGCCATTCATTTTCAAAGGGAATAAACTGCTTAATAAATCTTAAAGGATCCGTCTATAAACACCGCTATCATTTTCGGCAGATCTTCAGTTCTTTAGAATTAAAGAGAGTAATGAATTATATTTTTAAGGTTTGTTAGTGGATAAAAGTTAAGGATGAAAAATGAAAAATGAAAAATGAATAGAGAATTTTAATAGAAAAAATGGCAATAATTTATTAATGATAAACATGATGAAATTTGGTACTATAGCCAAAATCAATAGGAGAGTCTAGCTTGAGTAATCCAGTATATGAATATGAAAAAACAATTTTAGAGCAACATCTCGACACCTTTGGACATGTCAACAATGCTGTTTATCTCTCGTTGTATGAGGAAGCTCGTTGGGACTTTATTACCAAAAATGGTTTGGGTTTAAAAGAAATTCTCGAATCAAAAGTCGGCCCCGTCCTGCTGGATTTGCAACTCACTTTTAAAAGTGAGCTCAATAACCGTGATAAGGTAAAAATTATTTCACAGGCCCGCCCAGAAATGCGAAATAAGTATGTGATGGTTCTCGATCAAAAGATTTTAAAAGAAAATGGTAAAGTGGCTTCCACTCTCACTTTATCAGTAGGCCTTATGGATTTGAATGCTAGAAAGCTCATGGCACCGACAAAAGAGTGGTTAACTGCGCTTGGGCTTGAAGAGTTTCACGAAGCTTAATTATTACGACACCATTTTTTCTACTAAAGCCGCAACAGTTTTATTTGCGCAAATTCTTGATTACAAAAATTTATTAAAACTATTTTTAGTTTTCAAAAAGTCTTTTTAGGCCGGATTGGAAATAACGATTAGTGATGATTTCAAAAAGAGAAGCCCCATTTTGTTTAGAAATATCATTGTTTTTATAATTATAACTTTTCTCACTATCGGGAAAAGTTTGCATTTGGGGCGCTACTGAAGAGTCACCACTCAAGTTTAAATTGAGCGCCAATTTTGAGTCTCTATTTTTATTTGAGAGGCCTTTTCCACTGCCACTAAAATCAAGTCCAGCTTTCTGTGCAGCCTCTTTTAAGGCCGGATTGGCAGTGCTATTTGAACCTACAAAATCCATAGGCGATCTAGAATTTACCATAGCGGCAGCAATTGCTTTTTCTCCGAAAATAGCATGAGCAATTTTTCCAACATTTTTTTCGTCGACTAAACTTATGCCCGATCCACTAATTGCTCCTCCCGGTAATTTCGAAAGCATTTGCTTTTTTATTCCGTTAGCCGATATGGCCTTTAAGACCATAGGGCCATTTTGAAAATTTCCAAAATTGGGATTTCCATTAGCAGAGTTAGTTGCCAATTGTAAGGCGTCATTAAGACCTGTTCCACTTATCATAGTTTGGGCAATGCCGGAGGGAATTTCTACCGCTGATGCCTTCATGCAAGAGTTTGTTCCGTTGCTAGTTATAAACTTTTTACACTTACAAGCTTCATCAAATTGCCCATTGAGTGTCATACAGCCGACAGGATCGACAAATTTTGAGATGCCTTCATAATTTCCAGCAATCGCTGTAATTTTATAGTTATTTTTTGCCCAGAGATCCTGGCAAGTTTTTGAATTCGAACGATTGTTATTTTGTCCACCCTTATCTAAGTAGCAATAGCAATCAGGACTGCTTAAATCATCGCGCCCTTGTGGACAATAATAAATATAGGAGTCTTTAAACTCCGCCATTATTCGATCAATTTTTTTTATATTAGCAACTGATTCATCTATTTGAGCATCGGCCGCTTTATAAAGCATGCCAGAATAAATAGTAGCAATACTAGACATTACTAAAATACCCTGGGGATTATCAAAAAAGGTTTCAACTCCAGTCGTTGCTTTACCCTTTTCTTCTTTTTTATAGCAATTCTCACTAGTGGCAGCCCCAAGTGTCATTTCATAAATCGCCATAACGGAAGCTGACCCATAACCAAGCATAAGTAATAGGTTTCTTGTTTTCTCCCTTTGAGCTATATCATTAACGGTTTCTTGTTCATCTTTTAAATAAACAAAGGCTTTTGATTGGGCATCATAAGAATTATTTTTTACATCAATTTGGTATTTATTTTTTAAATCATCTATTTGATTTTTAGCTTTTGTTTTTAGCCAAATATCCGTAAGCGTTCCTGCCATGGCCGTGATGCCAAATATTTTTTTTGATGCACAAGTTGAACTCTTGTCTCCTTTGAGGCTATTGATAATTCCTAAAATAGCATAGGCACTTCCAGCACCATTCATTACTGCAGATTTGCTGAGTGATCCCCCAGGAAGATTATCGGGATTGGCCGAGAGTCCGGTTTTTTCTTCGGCAATTTTTTTGTGGCATTCAGCTCGTTGATTGATATCATCTATTTTGGCACAATCTTCGATGGCATTGCGTGCTGTTTTAGACTCGATTTTTCCTACACAGCGATTAAGGGACTCAGACCAACTTTGTGCTGAATTCTTAGCGCAATCTTCTCTCTGTTTTGCAATGATCTCATCATCACTGGCAGCAAAAGCAAGGGGATTATAAAATGAAAATGAACTTACAATCAATGTAAAATTAATGACGAAACAGTTAATGACCTGCAAGCGAATTTTCATAACTTAATTATACTTTTACTTTGCTGTTTTTATTATTGCCTCTTCGGTACATAAAACTTTCCCTTTAATATTGGGTATATGGAATTCCTCAATGGGGAGTTTAACTGACATAATTTGTAGGCATTAATAAAGCTTTATGATAAGTATTCAGCTTATGAAAAACATCTTAATTGGCTTAATTATTAGTTTACTCTCGATTTTTTTTAGTCATTTTGCCAATGCTATCGATCTGCAAAATGGCGATGTGCTTTTGATTAGTTTTAATTGTTATGAATGCCGAGTGATTGAATCAGAAACGAACTCTAATTTTTCACACTCCGGTGTCATCCTTAAAAATGCTAGTCGCGAAATTCGTGTGGCCCAATCCTTGGGCTCTGTTGCTTTATATACACTTGATCAATTTTTAAAAAATAAAACTCCAGGAACTAATGTTGCCGTTTTTAGACCGATAGAATTTATGCATTTATCTAATAAAGATAAAAATGTTTTAGAAGATCAAATGCTCTCTCTTTTTGATTCAACTTTTAAAGGAGCGCCCTTTGATCAAAAATACTTATGGAATAATTTTGACAGCAAAGGACGAGAGCTTCTCTATTGTTCAGAGTTTATTGCAAAGTTTTTAGATTATTTTCTAGCCTCTGCCACAATACCATATCCACTTAGTTATAAAAAAAATGAAGCTTATTGGCTTGTTTACTTTCACGGTCTCATTCCCGAAGGAGAGTTGGGGAATTCACCGGCATCATTTGCAATCGATAAACGTTTTAATTTCATCGGGAATCTTTAAGCTTGGATTCAAAAGAATATTTTGAAAATTATTT
>CANFNL010000040.1 GCA_947448205.1 Bacteriovoracaceae bacterium | reverse complement strand
GGAGTAGTTCACAGAAAAAAACTTCCAGAGAGTGAAATTAAGTGAGTCACTACCAAGTGCGAGGTTTGGCGGGCAAAGCAGCTAAACTTTTTACTCTTTACGAGGAAAGGGAAAATAGTATTTAGAAACTGCTTGCTTTCTTAAAGATGGATAATACAAACTCAAGAACATTTAGAACTAAACTTAGTGAGTTTTTCGATATTGCAGCTAAGAAGCCTGTGGCCATCGCTCGAGGAAGTGATCGCTTTGTGTTGATGAACGAAAATGAATACCTAAATTTAAAAGATGAAGTTCTTTCACTTCAAAGAAATCTTATCTCAATGCTTGAAGTTCGCAGTGGCAAATCTGAAACGTCTCTTAATTCAGAAGAATTCTCAGAGATATTTGACAACATTTCTACTAAAATAAAAAAGAAACACAAAGTGAAAAAAGCAGCGGGTGAATGATCAAACTGACAAGGTCTCAGCAATTTCTTAAAGACCTAGAGGAAACTCTAGAATGGCTCTGTCTTTTTCACTGTCTTTGGTTTTTTGCAAAAAAAAAAGACCAACGAAGTGGTTTTAAGTATTTAAAATTATTGAATAAAAATGGTGGGCGTTGAGGGGTTCGAACCCCCGACATCTACCTTGTAAGGGTAGCGCTCTCCCAGCTGAGCTAAACGCCCATTTGAATTCGTAAGTGCCCTAAAAATTAATCGACCCATTAAACTCTGTCAATTTAAAAAATAATAATTCTCTTAGTAAGTGTTTTACAAGCCACGTTAACTGATTGAATATTATGCGTATGCAAAAAACTTTTGCAACCTATCTGTCACTTCTCGATAGGTTGTTTTTTCAAACTTAACTTTCATTTCGTTAAGGATAGAATCTATTTGTTGCTTAGTCATAATTGTTTCATTTTCTTTATTTTCAAGGATGTTTTTATCAATGATAGCCAAGTATTTTGCTACAAATTCTTCAATCACAATAAAGGCCATATTAACTGGTAAAATAGTTGTGTTTAAGATATTTGAAAGCCCCTTGCCTCCTCTGACTCCATGATGTTCTCTCAGTAGCACTAAGAGTTCTTGTGGGGACTTAACCATTTTTTCTATCATAGTTGCCGCATCGTCGGCATGATTGAGTATGATTTGCTTTTCTTCCTCAGTTAAATTTTTACTTTCTTCGCTATATCGATGATGAAGCTTGATTAGCCTATCACTTCTCAAAGTTAGATCATGTAAAAGGGCGAGGAGAATAATTTTATTCTTAGAAATATCATTTTGCCATGAAAATTTCTCGCTAATTGCTAACAATAAATTAACACTTATTTGGGAGTGAGCATAACCATAACATATTTTTCTTTTTTGATATTCGATGGAAAGTAATTCCATGCAATCTGGAGAATTTGCCATTTGATCAACTGACTTAGTGAGCTCCTTGATAATCTCAATACTACTTTTATCAAATGAAAGCTTTTTGAAGACATCGAGAAGTATTTCATAACTATCAGAATTAAGCTGCACCCGGTGAAGCGGCTCTAGATTATAATTCTGTAACTTCTCAATGATCAGCGAATTTAAATAATCTATGGCCATTGAAAACTCTTGCTTTTCGATATAAATCTCTTTGCCAGAGCGAAGTATAATTTTGTCCAAGTCTTCTTTTTTTAGGATTGTACCCTCTGTGATTTTCTTATTATATTCAAACTCATTGCCTTTTTTAAATCGGGTATAAGCTGAAAAATTCATTTCAGTTTCCGGAAGATATAAGAGATATTTCGAACTAATTGGTAAATATTCGACCACTAGCTGGTCGAATTTAATTTTAGTAGTAGCTTGTGCCACAGGTTTAGATAAAATTGGCATTTGAAAAATTGTAGTTTTAGATTCCTCCTGAGCCTCGTTTAGTTCTTTAGGTGGCTCATAAAAAAAATCGAGATTACCAGAATCTTTTCCTAGCAAAAATCCAATGTGCTTAATAAGTTTTTGATGATTGGGTTGAGGGCCAACAATGTGACAGTTTGGATAAAAGGTTTTATCATTGCTGAGAAGAACCATTTTTATTTCATTTGAAAAATCGGCTTTATTTTTTTCTAGATAATCATACATTTTTTTAACGGCCGCTTCTTTACCGGTCATTATATCGCAAACAACCAAAGCGATATCAGGAAGAATTTCGAGCATTGAAATAGCTTCAGCGACAGTCTCTTTCGTTAACACATCAAAACCATAGCTAGAGACAAGCTTATTTTGAAGTATTGTCTTTAATTCTTTATCGCTAATTATGAGAATAATTTGTGCCATGTAGTCTTATCGGCGGCTTGCAAAAGAAATTAAGAAGGAGAAATTTTGAGTTTGGAAAACCGTAGCCGAGTATTTTGGTAGCCCTTTATTCAAGAGCTACCAAAATAATACTATTAGAAAAGATTAAATGGGGCACTGATTGCTAATTCTATTTCTTTAGGATTAAAATTTGTTGCGGTCCAAGTAGATCCAAGATCTGTTATTTCTGTGTATTTATACATTCTATAAATAAAATTAACGCTTAAGAACGGAATTCCAGTAAATCCTAACCCTAACTCAGTTGAATTTCCCTTGATAGAGCTAGTATCAATTGTAGTCTTCGAACTGAAATTGTAGGCAAGCCATGCTCTGACTAGAATTGGCGCACTATAACCAACAAAGGCTCCAATATTAGTTGCTTTTAGATCATCTGTTGTCCCATCTGAATTTTTAGATTTCCCAGTTGAATGCCCATAATTTAGTCCACCCATTAAACCTAAAACTTGGTAGCCTAATCTTGCACCATACTCTGGACCAGTGGATTTATAATCGGCAGGGAGTGTTATAGATGAAGGACCTGATAAACCGATCGTTCCACTATATTTGTTAGAAAGGATGTATCCAAATTGCGGTTCAATCAAAATCCCAGCCGATGCCAAAGTTGTAAATAGCAGTGTCGCTAAAGTAATAAAAATTTTCATAATGCCTCCAGAGTTTTTCAATAACCTATTTATTGTCTCACAAAATACATAAAAAAAAAGGGCCAGATTAACTGGCCCTCTATTAAATTAATTATTTTTGTCAAATTAAAATCTAATTCGCTACTTCCATTCCACGATCGCCATCTACAACTTTTAGAGTTGGAGAGACAACTTGCATGAATTTTTCTGGCTGGTTAAGCTCAAGGGCGATTTTTAAAACTTGCTCTACGTGGTCACACGGATAAATGGCAAGTCCGTCTTGAATCTCTTGAGGAATATCAGCTAGATCTTTTACGTTTTTAGCTGGAATAATAACAGTCTTTACTCCTGCATGTTTTGCAGCCAGAAGTTTTTCCTTTAATCCACCAATTGGTAAAACTCTTCCTCTAATAGTCACTTCTCCAGTCATCGCTACGTTTTGAAAGACTGGAATTCCCGTGATTGCCGAAGTCAAAGCTGTTACCATTGTCACACCTGCTGAAGGTCCATCTTTTGGTGTTGCTCCTTCTGGTACATGAATATGGATATCGTTTTTATTATACCATTCTGCATTTATTCCAATTCTTGATGAAATTGATCTTACATAACTTAAAGCAGCCTTAGCCGACTCTTGCATGACTTCACCAAGTTTTCCGGTAATTTGGATTTTTCCATTACCTTCAACTGTAACAACTTCAATATGTAAAAGTTCACCACCAACACTTGTCCAAGCTAATCCATTGACTAAACCAACTTGTGCTCCTGCTTCAATATCTGTGCTGTCAAAACGACGAGGGCCCAGGTATTTTGGAAGTTGCTTAGAAGTCACGACGAATTTTTTTCCGGCCGGAACTTCTTTAGTGACTACTTCAGTTGCAATTTTTCTTACAACATTGTTTAACTGTCTTTCAAATTCACGAACTCCAGCTTCTTTTGACCAGCCACGGATGATATCCATCATACATGTATCGCCAACTTGCACTTCGTGTTCTGTAAGTCCATTAGACTTCACAGCTTTTTTGAGTAAATATCTTTTTCCAATTTCTAATTTCTCTTGTGGAGTATAACCAGATAAATGGATGATCTCCATACGGTCTCTAAGTGGACCAGGAATTCTCGATAAATCATTAGCTGTCATAACAAACATGACTTTTGATAAATCGTACTCAACTTCTATATAGTGGTCAGCAAAAGCTTTATTTTGCTCAGGATCTAAAACTTCAAGCATGGCCGAAGCAGGATCCCCTCTCATATCAGAAGACATTTTATCAATTTCATCTAAAAGAATAAGTGGATTTGATGTACCTGCTTTTTTAAGCGCCATCATAATCTTCCCTGGCATTGCTCCTACATAAGTTCTTCTGTGTCCACGAATTTCAGATTCATCACGAACTCCACCTAAAGCAATTCTTTGAAAAGATCTCCCAAGAGATTCAGCTAAAGATTTTGCAATTGATGTTTTACCAACTCCTGGAGGTCCAGAAAGGCAAAGAATTGTTCCTTTCCCCTCTTCTTTTAAAAGAGATCTAACAGCCAGGTATTCTACAATTCTATCTTTAACATCTTTCATTCCGTAGTGATGATCATCTAAGATCTCACGAGCATGAGGTACTGAATTATTATCAGTTGTAAACTCATCCCAAGGAAGAGAGAGCATCCAATCAATATAGTTTCTCACGACAGCAGATTCAGCTGACATGGGAGACATTGATTTTAACTTTTTTAATTCCTTAGCTGTTTTTTCACGAGCTTCATCAGGCATTTTCTTAGCAGCTAAGCGCTCTTCCATTTCCTGAATGTCAGTCTTGCCATCATCTTTTTGGCCAAGCTCTTTTTGGATAGCATTCATCTGCTCATTCAAATAGTATTCTTTTTGCGACTTTTCCATTTGCGTTTTAACACGGGTACGGATTCGTCTTTCAACATTGATGATTTCGATTTCACCTTGCATTTTTTCAAGAAGTAGTTCTAATCTTCTTCCCACTTCCACCGCTTCAAGAATTTCTTGCTTCTCAGAAATTTTCATCGTGAGATGAGCCACCATAATATCGGCCAAGCGAGAAGGGTCGGTAATTGAAGAAATACTCATGAGAAGCTCAGGAGGAATTCTCTTATTAAGCTTTACATACTGTTCAAAGATTCCTTTGATGCTTCTGATAGTAGCTTCTAGAGTGACTGGATCCTTAGTTTCCGATGAGCATTTTTCAACTTCGGCGAAATAACCTTCTGGCCCTGATTCGAAAGTGTTAAGGCGTGCGCGGTATTTTCCTTCAATCAATACTTTTACTGTATTGTCAGGTAATCTCAACATTTGAATAATGTTTACCACCACCCCAACTTCGTAAATGTCTTCACGATCTGGATTTAAAACACTCGCATCTCTTTGAGTGACCAGGAAAATTTCATTGTTGTTTCTTTGAGCTTCTTCAAGCGCAGAGATAGATTTTTCTCTTCCCACAAATAGAGGTACAACCATATGCGGGAAAATAATCATATCCCTAAGTGGTAGTAATGGGAATTTTTTAGACTCTGACCAGGCTTGCGACATAGTACCTCCTGCACTATTAGTTACGTCTTCTCTACCCGCGGATGTCACTTCTTGACTTCCCCATGGGATTTGAAGGGTCTATTAAAATCATGACATGAAAATTACAGAAGTTGCAAAAAAAAAGATAAGGCATTAATTGCTTTTTTATCAAAATTTTCAAAGACTTGTTGTTTATCTAAAGAGTGTCATCGAGCTAAGTTACAGAATTTTTTAAGCCTCACGTATAGGGGCAGATTGTAAGAAAGAGTTAGTTGAAAAATATTAAGAAAAATAAAAAAAAAGATAAGTGAGTAAAAAAATCAAGTAGATCCAAAAAATCCTAACTCAAAAATCATGGAGTTAGGATTTTTTCTTTATTAATTTATTTTTATTTTAGGCAGACTCTACCGTCTTTTTGACTGAGACCGAAGGGGTAACGGCAGCTGCAGCAGTTAATGACTTGCGAGGTCCTTCGATAACTTTTGGAGAGCCTTTGCCAGTGACAGATTCATAAGTCACGATGACTTTACAAACTTTTTCATTTGAAGGAACTTCATACATCACATCGAGCATCGATTGCTCCAATATGGCCCGAAGTCCGCGGGCTCCAGTTCTTCTATCTAGGGCCTGACGAGCTACTTCTTTAAGTGCAGTTGCTTCAAACTCTAATTCTATTCCTTCGTATTCAAAAAGTTTTGAATACTGTTTTGTCAGAGCGTTTTTTGGCTCTGTGAGGATTGAAACAAGGGCTGCCTCATCTAACTCAGACAACATAGCATTGACTGGTAGGCGTCCAATAAATTCTGGAATAAGACCAAACTTTGAAAGATCTTCTGGCTCTATCCCACCAAGTTTTTCAATCACTGATTGTTCAGCTTCTGATTTCTCTGAAATGAGTCCCATTGGTCTTTTAGTCATTCTCTTTTCAATAATTTTATCTAAGCCAACAAAAGCACCTGCACAGATAAAGAGAATATTTTTGGTATCAACTTGAATAAATTCTTGTTGAGGATGCTTACGTCCACCTTTTGGGGGAATTGAGGCAATTGTTCCTTCGACGATTTTTAATAATGCTTGCTGAACCCCTTCTCCTGATACGTCGCGAGTAATTGATGGGTTTTCAGATTTTCTGGCAATTTTATCAATCTCATCAATATAAACAATACCACGCTGAGCACGTTCCACATCAAAATCACAATTTTGTAGGAGATTTAAAATAATATTTTCTACATCTTCTCCTACATATCCAGCTTCAGTTAATGAGGTCGCATCTGCTATTGCAAACGGTACATTTAAAAACTTAGCAAGGGATTGAGCAATCAGAGTTTTTCCCGATCCTGTAGGACCTGCTAATAGAATATTTGATTTCGCCAGCTCGACTGTATCCGTTTTTCTTGGATCACCTGATTTATGAGAAATCCTTTTATAATGATTATGAACGGCAACAGAGATAATTTTTTTTGCCCTATCTTGTCCAATTACATAATTATCCAAATGAGCTTTAATCTCATGAGGTTTTGGGACATTATCAACAATCGTTTTAGTATTGCTCTTTTGAGAGTCTTCAAAAATAATGTCATTACAAAGCTCAATACACTCATCACAAATATAACATCCGGGACCTGCTATGAGTTTTTTAACTTCTTTTTGAGATTTCCCACAAAAATTGCAATGAAGAGCACTTCCGAAATTCGATTTTTCTTTTGTCATCTGATTGATCCCTTAACAAAAATAGGACTGATTATTTTTTTAATTTATTTCCACTTCTATCAATTATTAAATCAATTAAACCCAGCTCAATTGCTTTTTGTGGGTTTAAATAATTATCTCTATCTGTTTCCTTTATAATTTTATCCATCGTCATTCCACAACTAGAATGTCTGATATAAATTTCATTCAATTGAATTTTTAAGTCTTGTATTTCATTTGCTTGAATTTGAATATCACTAGCTTGTCCACGGGCTCCCCCTAGCGGTTGGTGAATCATTATGCGCGAATGAGGAAGCGAATGTCTATGCCCTGCCGCTCCCGCCGTTAAAAGCAATGAGCCCATAGAAGCCGCCATCCCTACACAATATGTGTAAACAGGACAGGTTATATGTTGCATGATATCGTAAATTCCAAGACCAGCGTAAACGGATCCTCCCGGACTATTGATATAAAAATGAATCGGAGCTTCCGCATCTGATTGCTCCAAAAACATCATTTGTGCCATTATTAAATTGGCAACAGTGTCGTTAACTTCTGTTCCCAAAAAGACTATTCTATCTAGCAGAAGTCGCGAATAAATATCGTATTGTCTCTCTCCACGAGCCGTTTGCTCAATAACGATAGGATTTGGGATATAGGCTTTAACGTCCATTTTTTTCTCCAATATTGGTTCAGACCAAGTTAGTCGGTTTAGTAGAATTCTCATTCTAATCGGTTGAAATTTTTTAAATCTTTAGTAAATAGCGTACTTCAAAACACTTTTTTAACCAGTTGCAAGTCGTGGTTATATATAGTTTTTAAAGCTTAGCTTAAGGGAATTTTACTTGATCTTAGTATTCAATGGCCTTAATCTTACTGAGTTCATTAATTGGTCGAGTAAAAACTTAATTCTTTGGAGGAATTCATGTCAAGATTAGTAGGAAATACCGCTCCTGATTTCACAACAGATGCTGTTATCAATGGAGAGATTAAACCTCTTTCGCTCCATAAAGACTTTGCAGGGAAATGGAAAGTACTCTACTTTTACCCCCTAGATTTTACTTTTGTTTGCCCTACAGAAATTACTGCTTTTGAAGACAATCTTGCAAAATTTAGAGAACTCAACTGTGAAGTTATTGGCTGTTCAGTTGATTCAGCGTTCTCTCATCTGGCTTGGACAAATATCGAAAGAAATAAAGGTGGACTTGGAAAAATGCACCATCCATTGGCAGCTGATCTTTCAAAAAATATAGCACGCTCGTATGAAGTTTTGGCCGGAGAATCAGTAGCGTTGCGCGGAGTTTTTGTTATCGACGATAAAAATATTGTTCAAACAGCAACTGTTAATAATCTCTCAGTTGGAAGAAATGTTGAAGAAGTTTTAAGAACAGTAGAAGCTTACCAATACACAGCTAAACACGGGGAAGTATGTCCTGCTGGCTGGACTAAAGGTGCTGCTACTATGAAGCCTGACGTAAAAGGCTCTCAAGAGTACTTTAATAAATTAAAATAATTTTAGACCTACTCGATATTTTATTGAAGGCCCCGCTGCGGGCCTTTTTTATCGCACAAAGCCACTGAAATATTTTCATTCCCCTAAAACTTTAATTGAAAAGTTATGTCTGCTAGATCATATTGTCTCAAATCTTAGGGGGAAGTAATCAAATGAATATCGAGAGCGATAATCTAGTTAATCTAGACAAATGGAAAAGCATAAAAAAAGAAGACAGTTTTTCTGAGTACCTTAAAGTCTTAAGCTTTAATGACCTCTTAAATGAGTCTAATGAGCTTGCAGAACGCATGAATAAAAGTGAAGACGAATCTGATCTTTTTTCTAAAACCAGACTCATGATGAATGAATTTACTAATCGACTTGAGCGAGAGTCTAAAAATCTTGCTGGATCTGTTAAGGAACTAAAAAAACATCTAGAAGATAAGCTTCACTAGTTAGCCTATAGGTGCCATCATCCTGATAGCACCTATAGATATTACATACTTTAACTTACCTCCAAAATTTTTTGCTAACATGTTTCTATGAAAATAAATATTTTTTTTATGGGAATGGCCACTCTATTATCCCTATCCATCTCCTTGGCCCAAGCAAAAACAATTTGCACAATGACTTTTAATTCGTCTGATGAAAAGCAAGTTTTTCAAAAAAATCTATCACCTCTTGGTTACGATCTGATTGAACTTGTACCCGATAATAAGGATCCTACTTGGTTTAAAAAAAGCTGCGCTAGTACAAAGTCTTGCGATATTCTCGTAGTCTCAGGACATTTCGGAGGATTATTTTTTGGAGAGAAAGCTTCAACACTTTCTCTTGGTGAATTGACTGAAGCTAGAGAAAAATTCCTTTGTCCAAATATTTTAGACAAAGCTAAAGCAGTCTACTTAATGGGATGTAATACTCTTTCATATAAAACTCCCGACCACAGAAGCGTCAATGATTATTTAAGAGTTTTAGTGGGTGATGGCTTTCCTCTTAATCTCGCTGAAGAAGTCGCAGCTTCCCGCTATTTAAATTTTGGCAAAAGCATGGCCGAATTTATGATTTCTATTTTTAATAAATCCCAAATGATTGTTGGCTTTGAAAGCACGGGTCCCCTAGGAGCTGATGCTGCGCCAATGTTACAAGCTGCTTTTAATAAAAGCACTCTGTCTGATAAAAATACCACTGGACTCTCGCGCGATGCTTTACTCACTGCTTTTAGAGACACTAATTTGAGAGTAGTAAAGCCTTACTCCATAAGTCAGGACAAGTTAAAAGAAGATGCTTTATCTAAGGATGACCAAGTCGCTACAATTGCCTGGAAGACAATTCTACAATCTCAAAATATCTCTAAGCAATATGACTTCATCATTAAAAACCAAAATGATCTTAGGCTTACAAAAATTATTAAAGAAGATTCAGAGCTTGCACAAAATGTTCTTGAAAAAATGTTATCCATTTATCATCTCTCTACTGGCTTAAGTCAAATTCAAGTTAGAGTTGTTCATTTTTTAAAACTTCAAGATCTCATTAACCAATATGAATATGAGGATACCCTCATACAAATAAGTTCATCTATTTTAGCCAATGAAATTGATTATATTAGCGCAGATCAGCTTTGTTCACTCTTTAAAGAATTTAGGGAGATCAATTTAATTGGGCTACTTAATAAAGATCAAAAAAATAAAATAAAACGTAGTTTATATGGGAATACTCTTTTGAAATGTGCAGGCCTCCCAACTCCACTTCATGCGCAGAAAAAAGCGGCCCTTTGTTTGAAATATAGAACCACCTATGACTGGGCTTGCTTAACAGAAAATCCCACTGAGCTTGATGTCGAGTCATGTGACTTAGCAAGAAGCCGTAACAATGATTTAGAAAATGCAGATGATATGATGTGGTTTTGTTATTCAAAAATGAGTGAAAATCATTATCTCAATCGGGCAGAATGCCTTGAGCTGACTCATCATTTCTCAATACTAGGAAATCAATTAAAAATGAATTGGAACTGCCTCAATAGGATTCAGTAGGGTGGTGGCAACTTTTTGCGGCACTTTCCAATGAACTAACTCAATCAACTATTGCATCTAAATTATTGAGTTGAAGCCTCCAAATCAAATTACTCAACATAAATAGCTTAAATCATCGGTTAAAATTGTCATATTTTAAATTAAAAAAGGTCTATCCATTACTTAAAGAGCAGTTGTCCTAATCTATTATAAAATAAAGTCGATAGAAATAAGGACTTTTATTACATTTCAATCTGCAAGGTTGGGAGAGCTTTATTTAGTGAAAAATTTTAGAATTTTAAATCCAATTCTTTTTGTTTTGATAATGACAGCTTTTTGGTTTTCAAGCTGTGTAGGCACCATTAAAGATGCTAACAAATCAACTACGAAAGCAAGTAGCTCAACTGACGTGGCCCAAGTTGAATATGCCGGTATATCTGGAGCAGTTGCAGTGGCCAACGATAAGGTTGAAATTTCATTTCCCCAATCAAGCCTCGATGCGGACACTATAACCTACGTTATTCGCTATGATGGTTTACAAGTGCCAATTTATCTCTATGGATCTTCAATACATCCCGACTTTAAGGGCTTACTCCGCTATACTATTAATAATTTACAAATTGATACAAACTACTCTTTTAGCGTTCAAGTTAGAAATGTACTCACAAGTGTCGAAAGTAATAATACAGTACTAAAACAAGTAAAAACATTTTCAAACGCTACTGCAAATTTCATGGGTGTCTCCGAACTACGAAACTTAACCGGTGCCGACGGAACTTCAGGTATAGAAGTTTTTTGGATCCCGGCTCAAGTCAAAGGATCAGCAATAAATAAAGATGAAATTGATCCAATTGAATATCAAGTTACTGTGCTCGATGGCTCCATCTTAAATCCTGCCAGTATGAACGACCCTTCATTTATATCTCCCGATAGACGCGTCTTAAGTATTGGGAGTGACAAGCGATCAACAATTATTAACGGCCTTCAGTCTGGAAAAAAATATTATGTGCAGGTTCGGGCGATTCACTATGGGTATTCTCTTAATTCTGCCGATGTTTCATATATGCTAGAAAAAAATACCAAGTATATGGCAATTTCTACTTACACTGAAGATATCAGCAATATTAATTTCGACGATACGACCTTCTTACTAGACTTACCTCCTGGTAGTGGTGGTCTTTATTCATTAAAAGCATCGTGGAGTCCACCAACTGGCAATTTTGATCACTATCGCTTGTACTACGCTAAGCATGGAGAGGCAGATATTAAAAATTATCTCAATTCTCAAGTCGTCGACCCCATCTGTATGGACTCGGAGACAAATTACCCACAAGTGAGCTGCATACAATTCCCAGCTAATTCTAATTTAAATAATATTATTACTAATTTAAGTATCAATACTAATTATGATGTTGTTTTGGCCATCTGTGTGTCACTTAATTGTAATTTAAGAGTGATTGGCAATGTCGCTTCAAAAACAACTACTCCTGGAGTTGCTGACTTTTCGGGTATCCAAACCATTGATCCAGCTAAAAATATTTCTAATCTTGATGAAGTCTATTTAAATTTTAAACTTCCCAATTTTTTATCAGGAAATATTAATGGCTACGTTTTAAACTACTATGGAAACTCTCCAACTAATCCGTCACCATTAAGTGTTAATGATTTATCAATCCCAAATACTACAGGGCTAAATGTACTCACCTATAGTGTATTTGATGACACTACAATTACGGTCAAAGGTATCAATCCACTCTCATCAGATCAATATTGCTTTAAGCTCGTTCCCTTTAGTTATAATATAGATGGCAGTAAACGCTTTGGCGATGTCTCCAGCCAAACGCCAAAATGTATTACACCTTCAATAAAAGCCCCAACAGTCCTTCAATTTACAGGAATTGATACCCAGACATCAAGTTGTGATACCTTGGCTCAATCTGCAACAATTAAATGGAATATTCCAACAATTGGAGTTTTTTCAAATTTTGAATTGTTCTATGTTAATGACCAATCATCGTTTAGTTTTGGGGACGCTATTAATTATTCCACCAATAGCTACGAGAGAATATTAATTAACTCTACGACAAATTCCCTTAATTTAACTGGCCTGCAGCCGGGAAGAACATATCGTTTTGGAGTGCTGACTTTATATAATTCTATAGATGGACCTATAAGAAGTGAATACAATTATAATTTTTTCCAGTGCACATTATAGAGATGTGCAGTTATTTAAGATGGATTTTTTTTATGATTAGTTGGAAAAATAAATTTATAAATTCAATATTGCTGGCAATAATGCTGGGGTTAATCTCTTGTGTTGGGACCGTCAAAGATGTAACTACAAAAGAGAGTAATATTTTAAATTCTGGAACAAACGCTCCACCTGTTTCTTTTGATGGTTTAATTAAAGCAAACGCTGTTTCTAATGATAAAATAGAGCTTCAATTTAGCCCAGCTGAAAGTAGCGTTGATATTGTTTATGAAATCTACATTAATAATTCACCTATTCCTATAAAGCTTAACAGTAAATCATTAGTTCCAAATTCCTCGGGAAATTTTCTCTTTACTGTTATTGGGCTTCAGACTAACACTACATATTCTTTTAATATGCGAGCAACTCCTGCAGGGTTTGCCTCTGACTCTAAACTCGACCCAACTAAAAGTTTATATGCTACAACTTTCAATAATCAGACTGCAGATTTCTTAGGTATTTCAAATGTTACTTTGGGTGCTGGTGAAGCAGGACGAAACAGTGTAACGGTGAAATGGACTCCAGCAACAATCACAGGGACGGCCATCAATTTAAAAGATAGCGATCCTGTGAGATATGAGATTACTTACATTTCCCAACTTGGCGGAGCCAGTAATTTAAATAACGTAAATTATAATGGTCCAGATAAAACTATTGTCTACACTCCTGCCAATTTAACAACTCCTCCAACTTTGGATAAAGAAAAAGAATTAACAATAACCGGTCTAACTCCAGGAGTGACATACTATTTTCAAGTGCGTGCCATCCATAAAGGTTTTATGACTAACGAGTCGGATCCTTTTTATAGAAGAGAATTAAATACTCGCTACTTAAAAATTAAAACTTTAAACTCAGCAGGAGTTTTTGATTTTATTTCTACTCAAGTGTATATATCCCACCCAATGGGAGAGACTGGCTTAACAGGACTTGATGTGAGTTGGCTTCCTGCCTTGGGTGAATTTAATCACTATCGTGTTTGTTATAAAAAAGTTGGTCCTCCCAACGGATCTGCTCCGACAGCAGACTTCTTGCTAGATGCCGACATAGAAGCAGTTATAAATGATCCTGCTTTTTGTGTACTCACAGCGGCCCAAAATACCAACATACGATTAGCCGGACTAGAGTCTTATGCTTATTACCAAGCCAAAGTTATCGCTTGTAGAACGGCCATTTGTCTTTCAGGAGATCGCATCAAATCCTCTCTACTACAAGCCCGAGTGACTACTAATATTGCCCAATTCTCTGGTATTCAAAAAGCTTATAATCCAAAAGATGATGCGAGCTTAAATAGAGTAGATTTAACTTTTAATGCGCCGATAACCACTTCGGGTTATTTAACTAGACTCAAGCTTTATTGTTACCGAAATCCTACAGACCTCAACCCTGTAGTCATTCCAACAAATGGAAATCTCTCTAGTGCAACTGGGATTTCCCTCTGCGATGGAATATCGACACCAACGGCATTTCCGACTAACTTAGATGATTTTGGCACTTTTAATACTATGACTTTAGAATTCACCACTCCAATTGATGGAACAAGAACTTATTGCTTTTCACTAGTTCCGGTTATTGAATCTGTTTATGGCAATCAAGAAGATAAGGCATCGGCAGTTGTTAAATGCTTTACTCCAGAAATTAAGACTCCAACAATTATGCAATTTCCCGGAAAAACTCCAGTATGTACAACAAATACAGGTAAAGATTTATCCATCAGTTGGAACACACCTACTGGTGGCTTGTATTCAAAATACATTATTTTTTATCGCGAAAAAAATTTAGGAACTGATTTTTTTAATTTCAGCGATGCTGTTACTGCCTATAAAAATAATAATCTCAATTCCCCATATAAATGGCTTAAAGACATTGATAAGGCATTACTAAGTTATAATATAAATAATCTCATTCCAGGGAAAAATTATTCTATTGGAATACTTCCCTATTTAATCAATGGCCCTCAAACAATTTTTGGCCAGTACAATTTAAATGTCGATGACTGCATGCTACCACTTCCTTCTGCCGTATTTGATGAATGGGTTGATCTCTTTGCTATTGGTCCAAAAGAAGATGGTCTGACGACTCCTACTAGTCAAAATATAAGACGTTATATTTTAGAGACATTAGATGATGATGGAATTCCCATCGAAGTAAAAGTTCAAGCTGATGACAAAACTCCTGACATCTCTGATACACTGACCTCACACCGAACAAGTGCAGATTATCTCGATGGCGTTTATGGTGGTAAAGACGGAAAAGACACAAATCCGCTCAACCAATATAGCAATAGCGGAATTATAAAAATTGCCTGGAAGGATGTATCCTTCTTTAATGATTCTGCTAAAATGTTCGATTATATTTCCAGTCAAGAATTAAACCCCAATATTAAAAGCACACGCAAGTATGGATATAAAGTATATCGTTCAGATGACAATAAAGTCAGCTGGGTTGACCTAACTCAACCTGGTACAAATAATAAATTTCAAACGACTTTTAATGCTGGATTAATTCACCCTAAAGCATTTTCTTGGAAAAAGCGCAATAATGCAGCTGCTATTACTTCGGAAAAAATTGTTTTCTTTACTGACTATTCTGTAAAATTCTCAGGATTAAGTGGTGAAGTGGATCGTGCTCGAACTTACTGGTACAAAGTGATTCCCATTTTTGATGGAAAAGAAATTGGTTACGAGCAGCCACTTAATAAAAATCATCATATTATCAGAGTCACGCTTCCTCCCAGAAATATGGCGCTTGTGCATCGAATGACGGCCAACAGAACAATTTGTCTAGAGATGAATAAAACTCTCAATAAAGCAGAAAACGAAAACTACTCTTGTGACTACAACGGCCTTGGGGCTTCTGGAAGATCGACTCCGGCCGCTATTGGAGAGACTATTTATGATTTAGGAGGCGACTTACTAGTTGATCGCTTTGAGCTAAGTTGTCCGTTCACAAGAGGAGATCAAAATTATTCCAACTCAGAATCGGCATATAATGGAACTAAAACAACCTTTGCTGGCACCTCGGCTTATGGCAATCCATTTAGGGGTTGCTTTAATGAAAGCGCTAATCACCTCGAGGCAAATAATGGAAGCTTTAGTCCAACAGAAAATTACAAAAATTGGCAAGTTACTCCAGGGGATTGTTTTGGAAATGAGACAGGCCTTATAGCTTCAGATAGCTCTACAACCTGCTCAGACCCATCAAGAGTTATAACTAATACTTTTATTTACCCTGGATCAGGAACCTATGATTACACATCTGATTGTACGATGCCTTCTTATTTAGGAAATACACTGACCGATCTTTCCAATCCTAGCGCACAAATCTTTTCTGATCCCAGCATATTTCCCACCCAATCTGAATTTGCTGCCGTCTATTACTTGAGAGGAAATTGGAACACACCTTTTTATGGTAAGGTAGCCGATCATTATCCAGCAGCTAACGGAAAAACAATTGATTACTCTACCAATGTACACCATCCTAATAGTTGTGTTGTTAATATTGCCTATGTCAATTCAACTGGACAATATCGCCCGAGATGGATTGGACTTAGCTCACTATTTGATAAACTACAAATCTCTGGAACATCAACTAAACTTTCTCTTTATAATAAGACGATAAGTCAAATCACTAGCGACGCTAATCTTTACGATTCAACCAATGTCAAAGCACCCTCTCCAGAATTGTTAACAAATAACCGTTATAATTCTCAAAGCACTCTAGCTAGAATTATGACTTCAAACTCTGCTAAACTTCCGGGGTTAACGGGACTAAGTCAAATAGACTTTAATAATTTATGTGGAACTTATAAAGTTCAGGTCGGAATAGAAACTAGTACAAAAAGTTTTGTAGCCCTAGATCAGATTCAAACCAAGCGCCTCATGAGAAAAAAAGAATCGACAGTAGCAGCAGCTTGGCCCACTCAATACTCCAATACCCAAGTTACTGCCCTGGAGGAAGGGAGCTTTATAGAAAATTCTACTTATAAAGGCTGTGTGAGTGACACTCGTATTACGGCACCAAGCACTCCTATTATTGGTACTTCAAATTACACAAGAGGCAGCAGTATTAGTCCAACTTTTCCAAACGCTGGAAAAACCAAACCCTTTATCATGGAAGGATCATCTAATTTGGACGGAGCCAATCTCAGTAGTGAAAAATGTGTGAGTCGTTTTGGGGTTCAAGATCTTGTTGGAAATTTAGCAGAAGTAAACGCAGATGAAATTCTTTGTGACTTTACTCAAGATCAACTCTTTTTAGGAACTCCACCATCCATTATAAACTCTGCCCCTTATAATGGTGGCTTTTATGATCCAAGTTCATTAGCTGCCTGGGTACTTCCAACTCCTAAATCTGGAAGTTGTTCATTGGTAGAAAAAAATGGTGATCGCACTGGCTCTTATAACTCTGGAGGGCTATTTACTAATATCTACAATTACCTTGGAATAAACTCTCAAGTTATCAAAACGGCGAAAAGATTTGATCAAGATGCTGTTCTTGATGGAAGAAATGGCGACGGTACTTTTTTAGATTTTGGACAAAATAATATGGTCTCTAAACTCGATAAAAATAATACTTTAGATATGGCCGATATTGCTTCTGGCAATAATTATTTTTCACCAACGTTGGGAATTCCTCTTAGTTGTAAGCAGGGATGTGACTCGAATGCTTTGGATAATTCACTTTTTACTGCCGATAGAATATCTACTGCAAAAGGATATAGCATAGCAAATAATCCATTAGATATCTCGGTACTCGATTTCCCAGTCAATAATGCCAAAATAACTAACTCTGGTATATCTGAAGTAGTTCAGAATGATTCGATTGACACAACAAATCCGGAGTCACCAGCTGTAAATTATTTTTACGAGTTAGATCTTGGTGCAAATCTAAATGATCCAATTGATAATTTTTTAAAAATGGCTAGCTATGCACCAGGCTCGGGGAATCCCTCAGCACTAGTTTCCATGGGATTTGTTGTTGCACGAAATACCAATTTAAAATTTTATACTGGTGGTGGTGTGGGTAGGCAAGCTGGTCGCTACAGCTTTCAACTCGATGGAAGCACTGATGAAGCAGAAAGAAATCAGCAAGAAAATAATTCAGGTCGCTGCGTAGTAATGATTAATAAAGAATAGGGAGGTCATTTTATGCTAATTAGCAAAAACATTTTCTTATTCATTATCATACTCGTTAGTGCAATCTCATGTAAGCCCGCTGCTAAAGTCGTTGATGTCTTTACCAGTGCGATCTTAGAGCCGGTAACATTTGAAACATCACTACCGCCTGACCTGGGAGAGATTTCAGTTGGAAGTGATCCGCTTCCATTTATTATTACTATCACTAATAATTCTTCTGATCCAATTACAAAAATGAAGCTGGATATTGGAAATTCGATTTCAGTATTTAATTATGCTCCCGATGCTGACTCTAATGCTCTCTCACCTGGATTTGAAGGTACTTGTGGTGCTAGCCTAGCATCACATTCAAAATGTACATATAACTTAATTTTTAATGCTAGAAAAGCTGGACAATTTAATATTCCAGTTAAATTTAGTTATGAAAATTTAATTCAACCAGATTCTAAAGCAATTACCGTTACCGCTTTGACAGGTGAACCTGCTGCTTTGGCATTTACTAACGATATATCTCGATATGATTTTGGGGTTATTGAACAAACAATCCCGATAGAAAAAATTATTGAATTAGAAATAAAAAATGTCGGTGGTCTTAGTGCTAAAAATATCACTTACATTCTCACTAATGATAACTCAGAGCTAATGGCGTATAGAGTTGTGGAAAATCTTTGCCCAGCTAAGATCTCTCCACAAAAAACATGTAAAATAAAAATTGGGTATATGCCTAAAAATAATAACTATTCCGATCCTGAAGCCATTAACACTGGAAAGATTGTAACAACTTTTCAAAAAGATTCATCTGGTAAAACTGACAAGCTCAACGCTTTCTTCACTTTTATTTCATCAACCATTGAAGCAAAAATTAGTACAAACTACAAAACAGTAGATTTTGGTCAAATTGTTACAGGGAACAATTTAAAAAAATCCGTAAAGGTATCAAACAATGGTTATAACGTAGGAATAATTAAATCAATTACTTTTTTAAAATCTAACGGAACTAGCTATGCAACCTGTGTTAAAGGATCTGGTAAGGCACTTAACTGTAATAAATCTCTTTATGATTTTCCTTTTATCATCGAAGATAATAGTGCTTGCTTTGAAGTTCCAGTAAAAGGAATTATCGGAAAATCCCCAGGTGATAGTTGCTATTTTGATATTACCTACTGGCCTAGTCGCCAGTATCTTCCTGGCTCTCAAGCTGCCCATGACTTTAAAACTTCAAATCTCTCGCTAACTTATGATAGCCGCTGGCTTGACAAAGAAAACATTGTAACAAAAGATAAAATTTTTGATATCAATGCTGATTTTATTGCGGGCGGAAAACTTGTACTCGATTCAATATTAGTTGAAGATCAATTGCTCCCAGCGGCCAAAATAACAAAACCTAACGATACTACCTTTGAAGCTGACCTAGGCCGAATTGCTAAAATAGCTGATGTTACTTTAGATACTTATTTTAAAATCACCTTAAAAAACGTAGGTGAATCTCCAATTAATCTTATTTCACTTACTGATGGTGCACTAACTCCTCATCAAATTACTGAACAGGGGTATGATCT